>JAURMJ010000439.1 GCA_030830765.1 Quisquiliibacterium sp. | reverse complement strand
TGGAGACCGCTGCGGCGGCAACAAGGTCAGCGATCGTCGTTGTGCCATAGCCCTTGTCACCGACGCAATGCGCCATCGCGCGCAACAGCCGTTGGCGATGGTCAGACCCAGGATCCAGTTGTTTTTGTTGGACAGCGTCGATCGAACTCATCGACCAATGGTACTTGACAGTACCGAGCAAAGCCAACACACTAGGAACAGCGGTACTAACCAGTACCAGCCAACGGAATAATCCGGCGACATCGCAGCCAGGCAGCACCCCTCTGCGCACCCGCATGACAGGAGTCTAAGCAATGACAGATCTGGTCGTCCGACGTTTGCTAGTCGATATGGAGCAGCCGATCGCACGCCATTGGTGTGCCGGTGACGCATTCCGCAGCGCCTACTTCAATGCACTGTCGATGAGTTTTCCGGTCGGCGAGCAGTTCTTCATCGATGCGGTCCGCGAGGGGCTCAAAGCGCTGCCGCCAGAAAAGCAGGACCTTTTCCGCGACGAAGTAAAGGGATTCATCGGACAGGAAGCGACGCACCGGCGTCTGCATGCGCTCTACAACGAGCACCTGGAAAAACTCGGCCTGGTCAACGAGTGGCAGGACCGCGCCAAAGCCCGACTCAGTCTGCTGCAGGGAGCCGACATCCGACACTGGCTGGCCATTACTGCGGCCAACGAGCACTTCACAGCCATCTTCGCGGAATGGATGCTGGCGAACCCTGAACTGCTGGGCAAGGATGACGAACGTCTTGCCACGCTCTGGCTCTGGCACAGCGCCGAAGAGGCCGAACATCGCAGTACGGCTTTCAATTTGTACAAGGCACTTGGTGGCAATGAGGAATGGCGGCTTCGCTGGTTCCGACGGATCAGCATCATCTTCATCACGGACACGCTCAAGCAGACTGTGCTGAACCTGAAGCGCGACGGTTCCCTGTGGAAGCTGTCCACCTGGAAAAGCGCAGCCTCCTTTTTCTTCGGAGCACGTGGGTTGGTTCGAAATACCTTCAAGCCCTGGCAGGATTACCGGCGCCCTGACTTTCATCCAAACGATCATGATGATCGTCGATCGCGTGAATGGCTGCAGGCGAATGCAGCAAAGTACAAGCCTGTCAGCGCCTGACGAACGGAAATCACCGACGGTTTTGACCATTCCTGCTCAGCCTTCCGGCTGTCAGGCAAGCGCAACGGGCAGCTCTCGACAGCCGTAAAGCGTCACCTTAGGATGGGGACTCCTGCAAGAACAAACAGGGAGACCCCAGTGCTGCTTTATGACTCCGTCGGTCCGAATCCCCGCGTTGTACGCATGTTTGCCGCACAGCGCGGCATCCAGTTGCCCTCCACCCGCGTCGATCTGCGCGGCGGCGAGAACCGGCAGGCTCCCTACATGGCCAAGAATCCGGCGGGGCAACTCCCTTGCCTTGAACTCGATGATGGCCAGGTCATCGCCGAAATCACCGCGATCTGCGAGTACCTTGATGAAAAGGGTGCCTCCGACGGCACGCTGATCGGCGCAACACCAGAAGAACGTGCACAGACCCGCATGTGGGTCAGACGCATCGATCTGAACATCCTCGAACCGATGGCCAATGGCTTTCGATTTTCCGAAGGCATCAAGCTGTTTCAATCGCGAATCCGGGTCATGCCGCAAGCGGCCGACGACCTCAAAGCGCTGGCCCAGGAAAAGCTCAGCTGGCTGGACGGTCTGATCGCCGGCAATCAGTTTGTCTGTGGCGATCGGATGAGCCTTGCCGATATCCTGCTTTTCGTCTTCCTCGATTTCGGCGCAACCGTCGGGCAGTCGATCAATCCTGAGAACAAAAACGTGCTCGCGATCTATGAAAGGATGAAGGCATTGCCAAGCGCCGTAGCCTGAACCAGATTGAAAGCAGTAACACTCGGATCGGAGATCACCTCATGGCAGATCTGACACTTTGTGTTGGCACCGCAGGCATGTCGGTCTGGTTCAGTCGCGATCTGGGCGAAACCTGGGAGCGCCCGTACAGCGAGAGCGGACTGTATCTGGAATCGCGTGTCTGGGCGCTTTCAAGTCATCCCGCCCAACCCGGGGAAGTCCTGGCCGGAACCGATTCGGGCATTTATCGCTGGCGAGAATCCGAAGCGAAATGGACTCACCTGCCCGGACCACTGGATCAGCTGTGCACCTGGTCACTGGCCCGGCAGCGCGGCAATCCGGATGTCATCGTTGCGGGAACCCAACCTGCCGGCCTGTTCCGCTCTGATGACGCCGGGCACAGCTGGCAGCAGCTGCCAGTCAGCTTTGCGCACGAATGCATCTTCGTTCAGCACCCACGAGTCACCCAGGTGATCTTCGATCCGGACGATGATGCAACGCTGTGGGCCGGGGTCGAGATCGACGCCATTCATCGAAGCCGCGACGGCGGTCAACATTGGCAGCGCCTTGATCAGGGATTGGTGTCGGGCGATATCCACAGTGTTGCCGTTGTGCGCGCCCCGCGCGGACGCGTTCTGTTCGCCGCGACCAACAAAGGGTTGCACCGAAGCACCGACGAGGGTGAAAACTGGCAACTCCAGACGCTGGACTCACCCTGGCAATACACGCGCAGCATCAGTGCTGCGGCCAGTGGTGATCACAGTCTGTTCCTGACCAACGGCAATGGCCCACCGGGGTCAACGGGGCGGCTGCTGCACTCGACAGACTTCGGGGAGACCTGGCTGGACGTGCAGCTTCCGGGAGAAACGAACAGCACCCCCTGGTGCGTTGCTTCTCACCCGGACAACCCGCAGCTGCTGTTTACCGTGACGAACCTTGGGCAGCTCTATCGCAGCGATAACGGCGGCCAAAGCTGGCAAAAGCTCAAGCGGGAATTCGGTGAGGTCCGAGCGCTTGCGTTGATCCCGCGTTGATCGGACCTATCACCGGACCGCTCCGATCAGGGAGGGGAAAGCTCGCGCTGTCGCCGTCGCTGTAACCAGACAATCAACGCGAGCAACAAGGCAGCAGGCAGGAACATCCATTCCTTGTCAGGTCGATCAGCATCCACCTCGACCGCGGTGATTCGGAAG
>JAURMJ010000438.1 GCA_030830765.1 Quisquiliibacterium sp. | reverse complement strand
TGCCTGCTGAATCGTCACGTCAACGATCGAAACGCCAGCCTTGTATTTGTCGACAATCGATTGCATCAGCGAGCGTGCATCCTTGGCGACCGCTTCTTTCTCTTCGTACAGCACCTGGTCGACGCCACGGCGTGCAACGACCTCACGCATCGCTGTTTCGGCACCCTGGCGAATCAGCTCCTCGGGCGCATTGCCTGGATTGTTGTTGAACAACCAGGCAACCGGATCAGCCAGCCGGTACTGGACCGCAAACTGCATGTCGACGATGCTCTGATCCTCAGTAAGCATCAGCGACTCGCGCAGGACCTTGTTGCGCACGTTGCTGCGGTAGCCGACCTCGATCTGGCGCAGCTGCTGCACGTTGACCAGCTCATGGCTTTCCACCGGATACGGAATACGCCACGTAAAACCAGCCCGATCCTTCAGCTGTTTGAATTCTCCGAATCGCAGCACCGCGGCGGCATGACCCTCAGGGACGATGTAAAAACCGCTGCCCATCCAGAGAAGCGCTGCCAGGACCAGCAGCACGCCGATGCCGGCGCCAGCCCCCTTGAAGGACGGCCCTTCGCCGGACGGACCTCCCGGCGGCTGCCCTCCTCCCCGACCACGACCGAAAAGACCGTTCAGCCGGCGATTGAAGTCACGCCAAAGCTCATCAAGGTCGGGAGGACCATCCGAGCTGGGGCGCTGTGGTCCGGGACGGTTGCCGTCGCCCCCTTGGCCACGACCCCAGCCGGGATCATTCAGGGAGAAGATTCTGCGAATCGCTTGCCGCATATGAAGTATTTATTCCCGATATTTACCGTTCAGACACGCTCGTCGTACGGCGAACTGCTGAAATGACATTTATTTTCAGCGACCGACGCGAAATCCGGGTGGAATGATTCGCCTTCGGTGGTTTCAGATGATGCCCTGCGGGCCGCAATACGCTCAACCAGCGCATCACGCAGGGCCTGGATTCCCTCGCCCGTAACAGCGCTCAGAGACACCCGGCTGATGCTACCACAGGGCCCACGCTGCGCTTCCGCCGGCAGACCGACCTGGTCGATCTTGTTGAGCACGACGACCGTCGGGACGGTGTCCGCGCCAATCTCGGCCAAAACCTTGTCGACCTGCTCGACCTGCTCGTCGCGATCAGGGGCTGAGGCATCCACCACATGCAGAAGCAGATCGGCCTGCGCAGTCTCTTCGAGCGTCGCCCGGAATGCCTCGACCAGCTGGTGCGGCAAATCCCGAACGAAACCGACGGTATCCGAGATGACCACTTCATCGCCACTGGGCAGGCGGAGTCTGCGGGTGAGCGTATCAAGCGTTGCAAACAACTGGTCGGCCGCATAGGTGCCTGCGCCGGTCAGCAGATTGAACAAGGTCGACTTGCCTGCATTGGTATACCCGACCAGCGAGACCGTAAAGGCCTCACGCCGGTCACGCGATCGCCGGCGGGTTCGACGCTGTTTTTCGAGCTTTTCGAGACGCGAGCGCAGCTGCCTGGCCTTCGTATCAAGCATGCGTCGATCTAGTTCGATCTGCTTTTCCCCAGGACCGCCACGCTGACCGATGCCGCCGCGTTGACGCTCCAGGTGAGTCCAGCCCCGAACCAGCCGCGTTAATTGATGCTCGATGCGCGCCAGCTCGACCTGCAGCTTGCCTTCGTTGCTGCGGGCCCGCTGAGCGAAGATGTCGAGAATCAGATCGGTTCGATCAAGAACCGGGACCCCAAGCAGGCGATTCAGATTCCGCTGCTGAACCGGCGACAGGAGATTATCGAAAATCACTGCATCTGCGCCGCAGGACTCGACCAGGGCATCGATTTCCTCAGCCTTGCCGGAACCCACTGACAAAGCGGCATCTGGCCGGTCACGGCGGCAGACCAGCCGCTCGACAGGCTGATAGCCCGCAGAGCTTGCCAGCGAGTCCAGTTCGTCCAGCGATCGCAGATCAATCGGCACGCGTCCAAAGGAGACGCCCACCAGCAGGATCCGGACCTTTTCTGCGTTCGTCTTCAGGTTTCGGTGCTTTCTTGTTGGAAGTTGACCGCACGCGCAGGCACGACGGTGGAGATTGCGTGCTTGTAGACCATTTGCGTGACGGTGTTACGCAGCAACACCACATACTGATCAAACGACTCGATCTGGCCCTGCAGCTTGATGCCGTTGACCAGGTAAATCGAGACGGGAACGTGCTCTTTGCGAAGCAGGTTCAGGAACGGGTCTTGTAATAGCTGCCCTTTGTTGCTCATTGTCACTCCAATTATTGGAATATGGATTTTGGGACGAAGACCTGCGATTTCAAGCCGCAGACCGACCGCCTGGAGGAGGCGATTTCAAATATACCTTCATTTACCCGGCAGACTGACGCAAGACCGAAAAGGATATGTATCCGAACAGGAACTCTGCACTGAGGGCTTAGCGCTCGAGGTAGGGATTCCTTGAAGACCTGAACTCGATGCGCAGCGGCGTGCCTTCCAGCGAAAACTTATCGCGCAGCCAGCCTTCCAGGTAGCGGCGATACGTTTCGGGAACCGCGTCCAACGCATTGCCATGAACCACGACAATCGGCGGATTCTGACCGCCCTGATGGGCATATCGCAGCTTGGGGCGCACGGGACCACGCCGCGGCGGCTGCTGATGTTGCACGGCTTCGATCAGTGCGCGCGTGAGCTTCGGCGTTGGCAGCTTTCGGATTGCTGCGGCATAGGCATGATCGACCGAGCGCATCATGGGGGAAAGACCAGTCCCCTGCCGGGCTGAAATAAAGTGGGTGTGCGCGAAATTCAGGAAATGCAGTTTGCGATCCAGCTCATGCTTGAACCAGTCGCGCTGCGACGGCTCAATGGCATCCCACTTGTTCACAGCAACCACCAGTGCACGACCCGCCTCCAGGATATAACCGGCGATATTGGCATCCTGCTCAGCAACGCCTTCCTTGGCATCCAGCATCAGTACGCACACATTGCAGTCTTCAACAGCCTGCAAGGTCTTGATCACTGAGAACTTCTCGATCGCATCGGTGACCTTGCCACGCTTGCGGACCCCTGCGGTATCGACCATCGTGTACGGACGGCCGCCCCGCTCGAAATCAATTGCAACCGCGTCGCGGGTCGTGCCGGGTTGATCGAAGGCGATCAAGCGCTCTTCGCCCAGGAGGCTGTTGATCAGCGTGGACTTGCCCGCATTCGGACGCCCAACCACTGCGACACGGATCCGGCGAGGCAGCGCAGAGGATTCCTCCTCAGCACTGACTTCACCAGGGTCCGCAGCAACCCCTTGCGCAGGCGATTTCTCGAGTGAGCCTTCAGCGAATGCCCTGGCGGCTGCAGCTGCCTCGGCTTCCAGCTTCGCCCGAGCGGCTTCGACTTCAGCCTCTTCATCGGCAGAGGGTTCCGGCGCCTTCGCGAGAAATGGCCCGACAGACAGCTCGAGAAGATCGCGAACACCCTCTCCATGCGCAGCTGAAATCGGCAGCGGCTCACCGACGCCAAGCTCATGGAACTCCAGCGCAACCGCTTCGCGGCGCATTCCTTCAGTCTTGTTGACTGCGAGCAGCAACTGGCGGGCATTGCGACGCAGTTCAGCGGCAATTTCCCGATCATGGCCGGTCAGCCCTTGGCGGCCATCCACGATGAAGATGACCACGTCCGCTTCCCGGACAGCCTGGCGGGCCTGACGAGCCATTTCAACTTCAATGCCGTGCTTGGCTTCGGGTTCAAAGCCACCGGTATCGATGACGATGAAGGTCTGCCCGTTGAGCAAAGCACGCCCATAGTGGCGATCACGGGTCAGACCGGGACGGTCAGCAACGATCGCTGCGCGCGTGCGTGTGATGCGATTAAACAGGGTCGATTTGCCGACATTAGGTCGGCCGACCAGGGCAAGTACAGGTAGGCGGCTCATCCGGAATCCGGAAAAATTCTGGTCAATCGAAAGCGACGGCGACCAGGGATCCGCCGGAAGTCTGAACAATCGCGAGCCGATCGGCTGCAATCGGCTGTGTAACGATCGCTGTCCCGTCGCTGGACAAGCGTCCGGCCACTGCACCATTGTCACGCGAAACCAGATGAATCAGGCCCTTGGAGTCTCCCAAGACCAGCACCGAGGCGATCGACAGGCCTGCAGAGAGTCCACGGCCCGAATATTTTTCCTGTTTCCACAGGCTCGCGCCGTTGACTGAAAACGCGTGAATCTGATCTTGGGCATCAACGATGACGACACTTTTTGAGTCAACCTCGACTCCGGTGGAACTGGCAATCGAACGAAACCAAAGGCCTCGACCAGTCAGTGCATCGAAACAGGCAAGCTTTCCGTTGTAGTTCGCCGCACAGATCTGACGTCCAATGAGCAGCGGCGTACCAACGACGTCAGAGATCCGTTCGATTTCGGTTGCACCACGTGCCAGCGAGACTGTCGCTTCCCACCGCTGCGCACCGTTGCGCAGATCGACCGCAACCAGGCGCCCGCTGGGTAGTCCGATGAATGCCAGCGATGGCGTCAGCATGATTGAGGCGGTCTGGCGCAGCACCAGGGGCGGGCCTTGCCGTTTGAAGGTCCAGCGGCGCTTGCCCTCCTGCGCATCAATCGCATGGACCCGGTTGTCACCGGTCCGCAGCAGAACGACTCCATGGCCGACGACCGGCACGGTCGCAGCATCGCTGCCAAGGTTCAGCGCCCATTTTTGCTGGCCATTGATATCGAGAGCGATCAGTTCACCGTCCTCGGTAACGACCACCACAATTTTTCCATC
>JAURMJ010000437.1 GCA_030830765.1 Quisquiliibacterium sp. | reverse complement strand
TGTTTCCTGAACAATACGGCCATCGCTGCGCGAAGACTGCGCACAACGCATGCCCGGGTCGCCGTACTCGATGTCGACGTCCATCACGGCAACGGCACTCAGGGAATCTTCTATACATCACGCGATGTGCTGACGGTTTCGATTCATGCCGATCCGAACGGCTTTTATCCGTACTTCTGGGGCCATGCCAATGAACGCGGCGAAGGCGCCGGAGAGGGCTTCAATCTGAATCTTCCGCTCCCGATGGGCAGCCCGGACGTCCCGTGGCTGGCCGCCGGTGATCACGCGCTGGAACGCATCGATCGCTTCGCCCCGACCGCGCTGGTCATTGCCCTTGGACTGGATGCTGCCGAGAGCGACCCACTGCAGGGTCTGAAAATCTCCACGGACGGGTTTTCAAAGATGGCATCCAAAATCGCCGCACTCGGCCTGCCAACCGTACTCGTCCAGGAAGGCGGCTACCTGGGGCCTGAGCTGGGCGAAAACCTGACTGCGTTCCTGGAGGGGTTCGCCGCAGGCCGGTAATAGCCTCAGACGAGCTGATAGACCCCGATGCAGACCGCCATCTGCTCGGGCTGCAGATTGCGCAGCGTGCCGACCAGCACACGGCGATTGAGCCAGTCGTAAGGGCCTTCGGGTGCGGTGATCTCGAGCGTCGAATACGCATAGCGCTCCCCACCGGGCGGATCGTCGATCAGCACCCGGTTCCGCACAGTCAGCACCGTTCCGTCATCGGTCCGCATCTCGTAGAAGGCATCAAGACGACGGACACCGTCGGCGCGCACCAGCTGGCGATCCGCCCCCCCGGCCAGCACCTGCCCGCGCAGACGCGGCCCCTCGAAGCTGCCGCCGAGAATCGGCACGATGAAACGCTCACCAAGCGGCGAGCGCCCGAGCGCCTCGCGAGGTGCAATCTGCACGATCGCCTCGTAGACAAATTCAGTCGAGGGAGGCATTACATTCGGCGAGGACATCTGCGTTCCTTTAATCATCCGGGGGAATGGCTCTGATCATTGAGCAAGCGGAAAATATAACCTGGGGCCGATTGAGTGAAATCCCTGATGAGCGGTTTCGGGGTCGCTGACCGACACCGCGAAAGGGATCCAATGGCATGTCTCATGGAAGATACAGACAAAGCAGCCTGCGCCGCCCCGGCCTGTGGTAAGAAGTGAGCAGCCTTAACCCGAGGAGGAGTATTCGAGATGACCGAGTTGGATCGTTTCCTGGCTGCCCGCGACCTGTTGCTTGAGCAGCGCACCGATTACCAGGCGGCCTGCGCCAACTTCGCATGGCCGGCGCTGGAGCATTTCAACTGGGCACGCGACTACTTCGACAAGATCGCTACCGGCAATGATGCGCCGGCGCTGCACATTGTCGAGGAATCCGGCGAACAGGCTCGCCTGAGCTACCAGCAGCTCTCGCTGCGCTCCAACCAGGTGGCTAATTTCCTGGTCCGGCTTGGCGCGCGCCGGGGCGATCGCGTGCTGCTGATGATGGGCAACGAAGTCCCCCTTTGGGAAACCATGCTGGCGGCGATCAAGATCGGGGCCGTGCTGATTCCAGCCGCGCCACAGCTAGCCGGTGCCGACCTGCTCGATCGGCTGCAACGCGGCAAAGTGCGTCATGTGCTGACCAACCCGGGTGGCATGGTCAAGTTCGATGAACTTGATCAAGGGGCGCTTGCCGGGATCAATCGCATCGTCACATCAGGCAAGTCCGCAGAGCATGGATGGATCGACTTTTCCGAGTCGGCCAATGAACCCCCTGAATTTACGCAAGCTGAGCCCACGCGTGCTGATGATCCGTTGTTCGAATATTTCACTTCGGGCACGACCGCCAAGCCCAAGCTTGTCCAGCATACCCAGTCCAGCTATCCGGTCGGTCACCTGTCGACGATGTACTGGCTGGGGCTGAACCGCGGCGACGTGCACTGGACGATCAGCTCCCCTGGCTGGGCCAAGCATGCCTGGAGCTGCTTTTTTGCGCCCTTCAATGCACAGGCCTGCATCTTCATTTACAACTATTCGCGCTTCAACGGCCAGGCCATCTTGAAGACGTTGCAAGACTTCAAGGTCAATACGCTGTGTGCGCCACCCACGGTCTGGCGCATGTTGATCCAGGAGAACCTCAAAGGCTGGCAGATGCAGCTGCGCGAGCTGATCTCAGCTGGAGAGCCGCTGAACCCCGAGGTCATCGAACAAGTCCGCGCTGCCTGGGGCATCACGATCCGCGACGGCTATGGTCAGACTGAGACGACTGCGCAGATTGGTAACCCGCCGGGCGCCGCCCTGAAACCCGGGTCAATGGGACGTCCACTGCCTGGTTACTCGATCGCGCTGATCGATGCCGACGGCAATCCCTCTGACGAAGGGGAGATCTGTATCAGCCTTGCCCACCGTCCGCTGGCTCTGATGAATGGTTATGCCGACGACGCAGACAAGACGGCCGAAGTGATGCGGGATGGCTATTACCACACTGGCGACGTCGGGCTGCGCGATGCCGAGGGCTACATCACCTACGTAGGCCGGGCTGACGATGTGTTCAAGTCCTCCGGCTACCGGATCAGTCCGTTTGAACTTGAAAGCGTGCTGATCGAACATCCGGCGGTTGCCGAAGCAGCGGTTGTACCGTCACCCGATCCGGTCCGCGGACTGGTTCCCAAGGCCTATGTGATCACGGCACCAGGTCATCAGCCTGATGCCGAGACGGCAGCCAGCATCTTTCGCTTCCTGCGTGATCGCGTGTCGGGTTACAAACTTGTGCGTCGCATTGAATTCAGCGATCTGCCCAAAACGATCTCCGGCAAGATCCGACGCGTGGAGCTGCGTGGTCAGGAAAAATCCCGACCGGAACAAGGCACCCGCAACGACCGGGAATTTCTGGAGGATAAGGCGCGGCAGGCCTGAATGGCGCGGCAAGCGCTGCAGCTGCAAGGCCTCCAATGACACTGTCCTGCCGACCCGGCTGCGGCGCCTGCTGCATTGCGCCGTCGATTTCGAGTGCCATCCCGGGCATGCCGCACGGCAAGCCGGCTGGGGTGCGCTGTGCACAACTCGATGAGGCGTTGCAGTGCAGGATCTTCGATGATCCGAGCCGCCCGGCCTGTTGCAGCGGGCTGCAGCCGTCCGTCCAGATGTGTGGATCGAACCGGGACGAAGCGCTGGCCTGGCTGACCCGGCTCGAAATATTGACTAACCCGGCAGGCCAGGATCGTGCGATCGTGCTCTGTCAACAAGAGCAAGGAAGCGCAAGTGAGTCAGGGAACAATTCATGTGGACCTGCGTGAAGACAAGGGTGCGAAAGTTGCGTGGGTGACGATCGATCACCAGGCGCGGCTGAACAGCCTGAACGGTGCCTTGATGGATCAGTTCGTGCGGGATCTGGACAGTCTGTCCGAGGACACCGAACTGCGGGCGATCGTATTATCCGGAGCCGGCGAAAAGGCCTTCGTTGGCGGCGCCGACATCGATGAGATGGCAGGCTTCGATTCGGGTCGTGCTCGGCAGTTCATCACGCGGGTGCATCGTTGCTGTGCGGCCGTGCGCAATTGTCCCGTGCCGGTGATTGCCCGCATCAATGGCCATGTGCTTGGCGCCGGGCTCGAGCTTGCCGCCTCCTGTGATCTGCGGGTTTCCTCTGACAGCGCGCGCTTCGGCATGCCGGAAGTCCGCCTGGGCATTCCATCGGTCGTCGAGGCGGCCGTGCTGCCGACGCTGATCGGCTGGGGACGGACAAGACAACTGCTGCTGCTTGGCGAGACCTATGGCGCGCAGCAGGCACTGCAGTGGGGGCTGGTCGAGGAAGTGACGTCAAACGAGACCCTCGATACGGTGATCGGTGGCTGGCTGGACTCGCTGATCGCCTGCGGACCGAATTCGATCCGTCTGCAAAAGCAGCTGATGCGACGCTGGGAGGATCTGCCCCTGCGCGATGCGATCCGGACTGGCATCGATACGTTCGCCCAAGCCTACGAGACCGACGAGCCGGCACAGATGATGCAGGCCTTTCGCGCGGCGCACCGAGCCAGAAAAGCGGCAGGTCAACAAGGCTAGGGCTACATCCCAGGGTCTCTTTCAACTATTTTGTTGCGGCGCAACAAAATAGTTGACGACACACCGAAAACCCTTGAAAATAGAATTGTGCAGTGCAACATAGGCGCTGCAATCCATTCTATCCAGGAGTTGCATCATGATGACCCAAACCGAAAACCTGATGAAACTGCACAGCGAGACGCTGAAAGCCACCAGTGCTGCAGCCGCCAAGACGCTGGAAGGCTTCCAGAAGCTTGCCACGCTGAACATGAAGACCGCACAGGCCACGCTCGAAGAGTCGAACGAACAGATCAAGGCCTTGCTCGCCGCCAAGGATGCGAAGGCGCTGACTGCCCTGGTCACGAGCTTTTCTCAGCCCTCGCCCGAGAAGTTCACGGCGTATGCAAACGCCGTCTATGCAATCAGCAAGGAAGCGAACAGCGACCTGACCGCCATGGTCGAGAAGCAGATCGCTGATTCGAACAAGAAGCTGGAAGCCACGATCGCCGAACTGGCCAGCAAGGCCCCGGCCGGCTCCGAAGGTGCGGTCAATTTCATTAAACAGGCATTGGCGGCCGCGCAAGCAGCTTATGAACAGGTGAACACGGCGACCAAACAGTTTGTGCAGGTTGCCGAAGCCAATGTGCAGGGCGCTGCCAAGGCAGCTGCCAACGCAGGCAAGCGCTGACCCCGTCTGATTGAACAGTCCGCCCAGGCGAACACAGGGTACTGGTCACGCAAAATAAAAACGGGTCTGGCAGCTGCCAGACCCGTGTTCATCAGCTCCATCGGACCGCAACGCGGTCACGATCGTTCTGAACTCAGTGCGCAGACTCAACTCTTCGAGCGCTCACCGACCACATGAAGAAATACGGCTGACACATCCAATCCACCCAGGTCGGCACGCCGTGCCGCGTGCAACTGATTGCGTACGGCAGCCGCCACCGGTGTCGGACGATCGACCTCCTGGGCCAACGCCATGAAGTAGCGCATATCCTTTTCCATCAGCGCCAGCTGAAACTGCGGGCTGAAGTCGCGCTTGAGGATCTTTTCCATCTTGGTGCGGGTCAGACGGCTGGCCGCCGCACCCTCGTTGAGGACCTTGTAGGCCGCATCCAGATCCAGACCGGCGGCTTCGGCAATCGAGACCGCCTCGGCAATCGCGGTATTCACGGTCCCTGACAGCATGTTGTTGATCAGTTTGATCGTGGCGCCGGCACCCGCTTCACCCATGCGGGTCGACATCCGGCCAGTCGCGGTGTAAACCGGCTGGGCCTTTTCAAATGCCTGGGCATCGCCGCCGACCATGAACACCAGTTCTGCGCCGCGCGACTGCGGCACACTGCCGGAAACCGGAGAGTCCAGATAATCACAACCACGCGCCTTGGCTGCTGCAGCCACCTCGCGAGCCATCGCCGGCGTATTGGTGCTCGAATCGATGATGATCGTGCCTGGGGCGGCGCCTGCCAGCACACCATTGGCGCCCAACATCACTTCACGGGTCGCGTTGTCGTCCGAGACAATTGAAATTACAAACTGCGACCCCTTGGCCGCCTCGGCAGGCGACCCACAAACGACAGCCCCCTTGCCGGCAAGCTCGGCAGTCTTGGCCGGGTTGCGGTTGAACACGCGCAGATCGAAACCGGCAGCAAGAAGATTGGAAGCCATCGGGCTCCCCATTGCGCCTAAGCCGATGAAAGCGACAGTGGTCATGGTTACGGTCTCCTGTTTAGTCTGTTGTTCTTCAAGGACGGCTGTCAGAGCTCTGGTGCACGCTCTGCCTGACTCCCTGACTCAAGGGGGAGCGTCATGTTACGCCCATCGACAAAATCCGAATCGCTCCGAAGGATGTGGCACGGCCCGACTGACGGAATCATGCTGCCGCCCAATCCAGGTTCGGCGCAAATTCAGAGCGCCCGGAGAGTTCATCTGACCACAGCTTGTCCGAGGTTCAGCATAGAATCACAGGCTGAGGCGCGAATCCTTGCGCCAATGCTGGCGTACATACCGATGGCCCTTCGCTCAACCGTCTACAAGGCCGACCTTCAGGTCGCCGACATGGACCGGTCGCACTATGCCGACTACCCACTGACGCTGGCGCGCCATCCTTCCGAAACCGAGGAGCGGCTGATGATCCGCCTGCTGGCATTCGCGCTGCATGCCGATCCTGCACTTGAGTTCGGACGTGGCCTGTCCACCGACGATGAACCCGACTTGTGGCGCCGTGACCTGACCGGCGTGATCGAGCAATGGATCGATGTCGGTCTGCCCGATGAGCGTCTGATCCGCAAGGCCTGCGGTCGTGCACGCGAAGTTGTGGTGATCACCTACGGGGGCAATAAGGCGCAGGCCTGGTGGTCTCAGCATGAACGGGATCTGACGCGATTCGAGAACCTGCGCGTCCTTTCGCTGGCCCCCGATCAAACTGAGGCACTCGGAAAGCTGGCTGCGCGATCGCTGAAGATCAGCTGCTCAATTCAGGATGGACAGGTCTGGTTCAGTACCGGAGACGGAAGCGCAAGCATCGAACCAGGTGTACTGGCCGAGTCAAAACCCAGAGGTGCTTACCGATGAACCAGCGCAACGAGGACGATCTGCTCGACTCAGCAATCGCCTGGCGCAGACTTCTGGCCAGCCTGCTGCTGATGACCCTTGGCGGCAGCGGTATGTATGCGGTGGTCGTTGTGCTGCCGGCGGTGCAGGCTGAGTTCGGCATCGACCGCGCCGCCGCCTCACTGCCCTATACATTCACAATGCTCGGCTTCGGCTTCGGCGGCATGTTGATGGGCCGCTTTGCAGATAAATTCGGCGTGATGCGCCCGGTGATCGCCGGATCGATCTGCCTGGGCGCCGGCTTTCTGCTGGCCGCACTCGCACCGAACATCTGGATCTTCACCCTCGTCCAGGGGCTGGGGATCGGCCTGCTCGGCAGTTCAGCCACATTCGCACCCCTTGTGGCCGATGCCTCGCTATGGTTTGTACGCAGACGTGGCATTGCGGTCGCGATCTGTGCAAGCGGCAACTATCTGGCTGGCGCAGTCTGGCCGCCGATCATCCAGCACTACGTAGAAACCTTCGGCTGGCGCCTGACCTATGTCGGAATCGGCATCTTCTGTACGCTGGCAATGCTGCCGCTGGCCCTGGCGCTGCGCAGGCGCGCCCCGATGCCGATGGTCATCAGCCGTGGCGCAGACAAGACCCAGGACACGATCCAGACATCAACCGATCACCCCAGCGCGAAAAGCACGACCGAGGCTCCGGGCAACCGCCTTGGCCTGTCCGACCGCTCGCTGCAGGGGCTACTCGCTATCGCAGGCATCTCATGCTGTGTCGCCATGTCGATGCCGCAGGTCCATATCGTGGCCTACTGTGGAGATCTTGGCTACGGGCCGGCGCGGGGTGCGCAGATGCTGTCGCTGATGCTCGGCTTCGGCATCCTGAGCCGTCTGATTTCAGGGATGATCTGCGACCGGATCGGTGGGCTGCGGACCCTGCTGCTGGGTTCGATCATGCAAGGGCTGGCGCTGCTGCTGTTCCTGCCTTTCGATTCGCTCGGTTCCCTGTTCGTGATCTCGGCCATGTTCGGCCTGTTCCAGGGCGGCATCGTGCCGGCCTACGCAATCATCGTGCGTGAATACTTCCCGGCGCGTGAGGCCGGCTGGCGAGCCGGCATGACACTGTCGGCAACGCTGCTCGGGATGGCAGTAGGCGGCTGGATCTCCGGCGAGATTTTCGACCTGACAGGTTCCTACGATGCCGCGTTCATCAACGGCATCGGATGGAACCTGGTCAATGTCGTGATCGTACTGTTCCTGCTGAGCCGCTCGCGGCGCATGCAGGCGCAGCAGCGTGAGCACCAGGCCACCATGCCGGCCTGACGCCCAGGCAATCCAACTCTCAGTCGATCCGGACCAACACCTTGCCAACGTTGCTCATGGCCTCGGTTGCCTCGTGGGCTGCAACGATCTGATCGAGCTCGAAGACCTGGTGTACCTGATGCTTCAGGCGACCTGCCGCCAGCGCTTCGGTGATCCACTCAGCAGCTTCCCGGTGTGCCTGATCACCCATCGCATAGACGAGCACAAAACGCACCGTCAGATCCTTGGCCAGCATCGGCCAGAACGGAATGGCCGGCTCAGGCTGCGCATCCGACGCATAGGTGGCAATCACCCCGTTGGGTCGCAACACGCGCACGTTGTGCTGCAGATTGACGCCGAATGCGACCTCAATGACCCGATCGACCCCAGGTTCGACACCCGTGATCTCACGAATGCGCGCAGCGATGTCCTCCGTGCGGTAATTGATCACATGATGCGCCCCCGCCTCGCGAGCGCGCGCAGCCTGCTCATCGCGGCTGACGGTCGCGATCACGCAGGTCGCGCCTCCCAACCTGGCCATCTGCACCGCGTAATAGCCGACCGCACCCGCACCGCCCTGCACAAGCACTGTCTTGCCAACCACCGGGCCATCGGCAAACACGCAGCGATGTGCGGTCATGGCCGGGATGCCCATGCAGGCACCAGCCTCAAAGCCGACTGCATCAGGAAGACGCACAGCCTTGTGCGCCGGCACCGTCGTGTACTGCGCAGCCGTGCCGAAAGGACGACCCTGTGTCGCCTCGTAGACCCACACCCGCTCGCCGACTCGGCCCGGATCCACACCCTCACCAACCTTGTCGATGATCCCGGCGCCATCCTGATGCGGGATCACCACGGGGAAAGGCATCTGCACATTGCCGCGATGCCCGCCGCGGTTTTTCGTGTCCGACGGGTTGACGGCCGACATCTGCACCCGCACCCGCACTTCGCCGGCCGCCGGCTCGGCAATCGGACGTTCACCGATCTGCAGCACTTCACGCGCCAGACCTTTGATTTCGTAGAAAGCTGCTTTCATCGTCGGATGCTCCCGTTGTGAACCAGATTGGACAGGCTGGGATGATAATCGAGGGCACTGACCTCCCCGCCCCCTTTGAGCATCGCCGATCCAGGGCAGGTATCAAGGATGGCAATTCCTCCCGGGGAAACGGCGTACGATGGAGGGCATGAAACCTGAACAAGCCCCCCAGCCGATTTCCGAAGACCTGCTCGCCGAGCTTGACGAGCTGCTCTCTGCGGTCGACCCTGAAGAATCCATGGCCGTCGAGGAGCTCGACGGGTTTTTTGCAGCATTGGCCTGCTGCCCGGACCCGATTCCTTCGGATGAGTATCTGCCGGTCATTCTCGGCCGTCCGGTCGACCAGGCCCGCGAACAGATCGGCGACGCCGATCTGAAGCACCTGCTTAAGCTGATCGAGAAACACCGGGAATCGATGGCCGGTCAGCTTTACGAAGGCAGTGGTATCGCTCCCGTCCTCGGACATGACGATGACGACAAGGTCAGTGGCAATGCGTGGGCCATCGGCTTCGTGCGCGGCATGGCCCTGCGTGCCGACTCCTGGTCCGACATGGACGACGACGAAGAGACAGCGCAAGCACTTGATCCACTGATGCGGCTTGTCGAGGAAGTCGAGCCGTCGGAGGGTGAAGAGCCTGAACCCATTCCCGATGACGAACGCGACGGCGCGATTGGCGCCATGCTCGAGGGGGTCATGCAGTTGTATGACTTCTTTGCACCGGCCCGCGAAAAAGCGCTTGCTCCGTCGGCCCCTCAGCGTCGTGAGCAGCCGAAAGTCGGACGCAATGACCCGTGTCCCTGCGGTTCAGGCAAAAAGTACAAGCAGTGTCACGGCAACAACGGGTCTGCGGACTGACTCACCTGCCAAGCACCCGCCAGATCCGCTCGATGACCCCCGCGG
>JAURMJ010000436.1 GCA_030830765.1 Quisquiliibacterium sp. | reverse complement strand
TGCGCGCCGAACGCGATTTCGTCAGTGCGATCCTGGACAGCACAAATGTCCTGATCGAGGTACGGATCATCCAACTGCCAGGCAACCTCGCTCAGAGGTTTGCCAATATCCGAGGGCCCGATCCCGAACAGTCTGGCGGCACTGGGACTGAAACGCTGAACCCGCAGATCCGGCCCAAGAAAGACGTTTGCGACATCAATGCCATTGAGCATGACCTCCGTGACCTGCTCACGAGACTCGAACACAGCCACCCGCTCTCGCAGGCGGCGGTTCTCCTCGAGCAGGGACTCAAGACTCACTGGTTTCAGATCAGTCGAACCTGTCATGGTCATGAACGGTCGGCGCCAAGTCTTGCGGCCCAGTCACCTCGTTCAAACAGCCTCGTCAGCGCGCTCGCTCTCAAAGTCGAGCACGACGCGACCGGTCACCCTGCCCTCAAGCAACTCCTGCATGCTGCGATTGACTTCGGAAGCAGCACGCACTTCGACGGGCGAAGGCTTGAGCTTGCCTGACTGGGCAAGCGCGACCACCTCGCGCAGTTCCTGAAGATTGCCGACGTACGAGCCTCGTACCGAAATGCCACGTTGCGCAATCGGCGGCAACGGCAATGTGATTTCGCCGCCGAACAGTCCGCACAGCACGTAGTGCCCGCCCTTGGCCAACGCGGCGATGCCCAGATTGGCCGTAGCCGGCATACCGACAAAATCCAGCGCCCCCGCAATGGCGCCGTCGCTGATTGCCTTGATCTGGTCAAGCGCGTCGGCCTGGCGAGTATCGACGCCCTTCGCAGCGCCCTGCTCGCAGGCACGCTGCAGCTTGTCAGCATCCACGTCGCAGGCAATGATGTTCGTGACGCCCCGGGCGCGCAGCATCGAGATGGCCGCCATACCCAGGCCTCCGCAGCCAAGCACCATGACCCAGTCTCTTGACCTTAGTTCAGGCAGCTTGCCGATGCCGCTGTAGGCGGTCAGGCCAGAACACGCAAGCGTTGCAGCCCAGGCTTCGTCGATGCCGCTGGCGTCGATCAGGTATTTGGAATCGGGCACGACGATGTGGGTTGAATAGGCACCCGGACGCAACACACCGACAAAGCGCGGAGCAAGGCACAGATTGTCATGACCGGCCTCGCAGACCGCACACTTGCCACAGCCGATCCAGGGGTAGACGACACGTTTGTCGCCGACCTTGACGCCCTTGGCGTCCGGACCGAGTTTTTCGACGACGCCAAAGGGCTCATGCCCAGTCGTGAACGGCGGAATACAGCCGCGATCCTTGACATAGAAACGCTTGCCACCGCCCAAATCGAAAAAGCCCTCCCAGATGTGCAGATCAGAGTGGCACACCCCGGAGCGGGTGATCCGGATCAGAACCTCCGAGCCCTGGGGCTCTGGAGTTTCACGAAATTTGGCCTGCAAGGGTTTGCCATGTTCAACGATTTCGTAACTCAGCACTCGGATTCTCCCTCTGTGTGTAATCCTGGATGTCGGGCAGTGACGCGGATCTTGACCATGCAATCAGGTAGGATCGGCTTCACACCCGAAACAAACCCCTGCCTTGCTGGCCCTGCCCCGCATCATGCCATCGGGCGCCAACGATGCAAGTTCCGATCACAATGAATACTCCTGAACATGTTGACCTTGGCCCGGTGAGAATCTATTTCGGGGAAAAAACCGGCAAGTACCCCGACGGCAATCAAGTGGTCGTGCGCGGCAGCGATACGCTCGCCATTTTTGACACGCCCCTGGTGGCCAACCGGATCGGGGCCGATGTGGACGATGCCGAGCTGGTGATTCTTGGTCATGTTCATGAAGACCATATGGCTGGCCTGCACCGGGTGCCCAAAGCCGCCGTCCATGTTCACGAGGCAGACCTGGATGCGGCCCGAAGCTGGGATGGTTTGCGTCGGCACTATGGCTATCCTTCCGATGCGCTGGATGATCTGAAAATCAAACTCGATCAGGAATTTCATTACTTTCCGCGCCCGGATGCCATCGGCTACACGGATGAGGCCACCTGGGATCTGGGCCACTGCACAGTACGGGCACTGCACATGCCTGGTCACACAGCCGGACACTCGGTGCTGCTGGTTGAACCCTATGGCATCGCCTTCATCGGGGATATCGACCTGTCCAGTTTCGGTCCGTATTACGGCGATGCCTGCTCAAACCTGGCGGATTTCCGCAGCACACTGGCCCGTGTTGCCGATGTGCCTGCACGGGCCTGGATCACCTCGCATCACAAGGGGCTGATCACCGACCGTGCGCAGTTCATTTCGCTGCTCACCGCCTTCACAGCAAAAATCGAGGCCCGCGAGGCCCGGCTGGAGGAACTGCTGAGGGAGCAACCTCGCACGATCAAAGAGCTTGCCGACTGCCGGGTGGTCTACCCGCCCCAGGCGCAGGAACTTTGGGTCGATGCGGTCGAACGTCGCTGCATCAGCGAGCATCTGAACGAACTGCTCGCGCAGGATCGCGTCCGCCTCGATGATGACCAGCGCTATCGACTGACCTGAGTATCAATGGCTGTCAGTCCAGTGGAGATCGCCAGCTTCAACGATGTGAGTTGAAGACGCTCGCAGTCCCATCCCGGCTGACAAGCAGCACGTCATAAGGGTCACGACGTCCCCCGTAGACCGGGGCATCCATTCCTGGCGAACCGACCGGCATGCCGGGAACTGCGAGCCCGACAGCCTGCGGCCGTTCACTGAGCAGCCTTTTGATGTCGCGGGCAGGAACGTGACCTTCAACCAGGTATCCGCCGACCTTGGCCGTATGACATGAACCATATTGCGACGGCATGCCAAGCTGAGCACGAACCGGCGCAGTGCTGCGCACCTCGTTGACGCTCACCTTGAACCCGTTCTGCTGCAAATGCAGGATCCAGTCATTGCAGCATCCACAGGTGGGCGACTTCCAGACTTCGACATCCGCCAAAGCCCGCTGTGCGAACGCCGTCGGCACCATCAGCGTCAGGACCACAGATTGAGAAAAACAGCGACGAAAACGATTCATGCTCACTCCCTGATCGAATAACAGACTGCCATTAAAGGGCTCACATCGGCTGCAATGGCAGCGTGGTCTTGTAACGCACTTGCTTGAGCGCGAAGCTGGAACGGATCTTCTCCACTTGCGGTATCGGCGTCAGATGCTCCAGGATGAAACGCTCCAGAGCCGCGATATCCGGCACCGCCACCCGCAGCAGGTAATCGGCATCGCCTGTCATCAGATAGCACTCCATCACCTCGTCATGCGAGCAGACACTGGCCTCGAAGGCCTCAAGCGCTTCGCGGCTTTGCTGTTTCAGGCTGATTGAGATGAATACATTCAGGTTCAGACCCAGCTGCTTGGCATCCAACAGGGCCACGTACTGACGAATCAGACCAGCAGCCTCCATCGCCCGGACGCGTGCCAGGCAGGGAGAGGGGGACAGGTGTACCCGCCTGGCCAATTCAACGTTCGACAGGCTCGAATCGGCCTGCAATTCGCGCAGGATCCGCAGGTCCAGAGTATCGAGTTTCATCGTCTTAAGAACTCACACGGCATATTCAGTCTTAAAAATCACATCTTCCAGTCAATTATGCTTTATTCATCCGAATAACTCGGAATATTCAGTCTCAAATTCTCCCGTACGAGGCATAAAGTCACAGTCGACAGGAGAATTCCAGATGAGCGATCACTCATTCAGCACGCTGCTGCGCAGCAGCTTCACCAGCGGCGACCACGACCCGGCAGAAACTGCCGAGTGGATCGAGGCCCTGCACTCACTGCTCGACAGCAGCGGCCCGGAAAGAGTCCGCTTCATTCTGGACCAGCTTGCCCTGATCGGTCGCGAGCCGCAGATTGGTTGGAAGCCTGAGCATGGCACTCCTTACATTAATTCGATTCCCGTCGATGCGCAGCCGCCCTTTCCTGGCGATCTGGCCATCGAAGAGCGTCTGGCCTCCATCATGCGATGGAACGCGCTGGCAATGGTCGTTCGCGCCAATCGCGCCCACGGCGAACTGGGCGGCCATATCGCAAGTTACGCAAGCGCAGCTGATCTGT
>JAURMJ010000435.1 GCA_030830765.1 Quisquiliibacterium sp. | reverse complement strand
TGGCTGCGAATTGCATCGAAGGCGGCAACCGGCTGTCCCTCGACGAGCAAGGCCAGCGTGTGCACGTGGCTGCGCTCACGTTCATCGCCCATCTGCGAAAGCGCACGTGCACGGGCAGCGGCCTCGCGCGCCTGGGCCGCCTGCATCCGTACAGCCAGTGCGCGTGCCAGACCGATGTGAGCAAGGGCGAAGTCCGGGTCAAGCCGGATAGCTTCCTCGAACCCGCTCTGATCCCCGGGCATCGCCCCAAGCAGGCTGTCCACCGCGTTCACGTAAGCCTGGCCGGCAGCCGGGCTGGTCGTGGACAGCTGAAAACCGTATCGGTCGACCTGCATCGCTTTCCTCCGTTCGGGACCGCCTGCCAACACCCTGAATATTCACCAGCGGCGCGTGAGACGGTCCAAAGTCTCGATTCGCCCGAGCACCTGCGCCAGGCATTCCGTCAACTGCATGCAGCCATGTCTTCCCATTGGAGATGCACATTGGCAATGAGCTTGCTGGCATTGTAGTGTTCCCGCTGACATGAAAATCTTCTCTGATGCCGTGAGGTTCCCCATGACAAGACCTGACCCGGTCGATCGCGTCGAGGTTCTCGTCCTCGTCGACAACCTGACTGACAGCCTCTCGAGCAATCCCCCTGAGGTCAGTTCGGAATGGTCACGATTCTGGACAGGCGGGCGTATTCGCCCGGTGACCGGCGCAAATACCTGTTGCGCGCATCATGGCCTGTCCTTGCTGATCACAGCCTGGCGGGGTCAGGAAAAACGTACGCTGCTCTTTGATGCCGGCCCGGAAGGCGCGACTTTCCTGCGCAACAGCAAGGTGCTGTCCGCTGACCTTGGGCAGGTTGATGCCGTGATGCTGTCACATGGGCATTGGGATCATGCCGGCGGACTGATTGATGCGATCTCTGAAATCGCACGCCAGCGGGGTGATCGCAGCCTACCCTGCGTTGTGCACCCGGATATGTTCGCCGAGCGCGGCATGCAGCGGGCCGGCGGAGTCGTGATTCCTCTGGTTCCGATGCCATCAGCCGACGATCTGACCGCGGCCGGTGCAACGATGGTCAGCAGCCGCGAGGCGATGTGGATCGCCGACGGCATGTTCCATGTCAGCGGCGAGGTCCCACGCACGACTGCCTATGAAAAAGGCCTGCCAGGACAGATGCGCCGCGAGTCAGAGAGCGCACCCTGGCAACCGGATCCACTGCTGATGGACGAGCGATCGGTCTCGGTCCATCTACGCGGCAAAGGGCAGTTCGTCTTCTCTGCCTGTTCGCATGCCGGCATCGTCAACGTCCTGCGCCACGCGCAGTCAAGCTTTCCGGAAACCCCTTTATATGGGGCGATGGGCGGACTGCATCTTTCTGGGAGTACTGAGGCAATCATTCCTGACACGATTGCGGATTTGTCACAGTTCGGCCTGAAACTGCTGGCCCCGGGTCATTGCACTGGCTGGCGGGCCATGGCCGCAATGGCGCAGGTCTTTGGTCATGAATTTGTCCCATCGGCAGTTGGGAAGCTTTATCAGCTCTGAGATCAAGCAGACGGTCAGCCCATGTCAGAATGCGAGCACAATGACTAGCATCAAACTGACCCGAGAAACGATCCTGAGCGGAGCGCTGCACAATTCGGTGCGCGGCCTGCTCGGCCCCGACGTGCGTCTGATGACCGACGAAGAGCGAACGGGACACATCACACGCATGCTGGCTGCACAGCCAAGCCCAGGCCCCGTCTGGGTCTTTGGCTTTGGTTCGCTGATCTGGAATCCTGCCTTTCATTTTTCCGAGCGCCGCACGGCCCGCATTCACGGCTTTCACCGGCAGTTCTGCCTTTGGGCCCGGGCTGGCCGGGGCAGTCCGGAAAAACCGGGGCTGATGCTTTCACTGGAACGTGGCGGCAGTTGCACCGGTGTTGCCTACCAGATCGAGCCCGGTCAGGAGCACAGCGAACTCGACGTCCTCTGGCGCCGCGAAATGCTCACAATGGCTTACCGTCCTGTCTGGACGCTCGCTCGCACGTCGCAAGGGGACGTCTGGGCAATTACATTCAGCGCGAATCGCTCCCATGAGCGCTATGCGCCAGGTCTAGATAACGAGTCAGTCGCCCGTTATCTGGCCAATGGCGCAGGTCCGATGGGCCGCTGCTGCGATTACCTGTTCGATACCGTAGATCATCTGCGCCAGCTCGGCATTCGCGATCGCCGGCTCGAGGGACTGGAAAAACGGGTCCGCAGTCTGATCACGGTCTGATCAGCGGGCGCTTACAGTCAAGCCTGGCTGGCTGCGCGCCGCATCTGGCAAGCAAGGCTGGACATCAGACTGTTTGCGTTTCGCTGGCCGCGCATTGACCCGGATTACTTGGCCCGCCAACCTCCATCAACAACCATCGTGTGCCCGGTCATGTAGCCAGCTTCATCGGAAGCGAGGTAACAGACCGCCGAGGCGATGTCCTCGACCTGACCTCGACGCCCGATCGGAATCAGGGCACGGATCTGATCCTCGCTGGCATTGACCCCGCGCCCGCTCATGTCGGGGACACCCTCTCCCAGAATCTTCTGGGAATGTGCGCGTAAATCAGTGGGAATGGCCCCGGGACATACGGCATTGACGGTAATACCGCGCGCCGCATAGGTGACTGCCATCTGCTTGGTCAGACCCACGACACCGTGCTTGGCCGCGATATACGCTGCACCACCGCCGGTCCCGTTCAGGCCGGCCACCGACGCCATGTTGATGATGCGTCCGCGGTTGCGAGGAAGCATCTCACGCAGCGCGCGCTTGCAGCCGATGAACACACTGCTCAGATCGACATCAATCACACGCCGCCAAAGTGCCTCGTCCATTTCGTCTACATCGAAATAACCGTCGAGGATGCCCGCGTTATTGACCATGATCTCGAGCGGTCCCAGATCGGCTACGGCAGCCGAGATCGCGGCATCAAAGTCTGCGGACTTGCTGACGTCGGCACGATAGGCTCGTGCCGTACCCCCTGAATCTGCGATCGTCTGGGCCGTCTTTTGTGCGGCCTGCTCATCCAGGTCAATGACCGCAACCTTGGCCCCTCGCTCGCCAAAAAGATGTGCGATGCCTCGCCCCAGACCGGATCCGGCCCCGGTCACCACGGCCAATCGTCCATTGAAATTCATCGCTCCCCCGTCATGTCATCCCAGGTGCTGCCCAATGAGCCCCGGCCAGGACAGCTTAACGGGGATCAGGGTGCAGCAGATAGCGATGGACTCCACGCAGTGGACGTATCTCTGGTCAGCGGTGCGAGTTCCTTTTCAACAATCGGCTGGAGCCCCGATGCAATGCCCCGAGCCCGATAAACATCAGCAAGCGTCGGCACTGCAGAGAAATTCAAGGATGCGGGAGGCCAGACCGGCCAGACCGAGACCCATCCCCACTGATCAAGTGACAGAAAGATCAGAAGGATCGTGTCTCGACGTAGAGCAACAGCCAGAGCGCAGACAACTCACCACTCTGAACCATTCGCCCCCATCTAGTTGGCTGACTGAAAGCTTCGCAACTGTAGTCTCCCTGAGAACACGCACTTGCGCATGCGACAAAAGACAATGGCATGAAAATGATTTGCGCGGTGCTGCTCATATTCGCAGCGCTGGAGGCTGGTG
>JAURMJ010000434.1 GCA_030830765.1 Quisquiliibacterium sp. | reverse complement strand
TCAGAACTTCGTGTAGCCGCCATCGATGACGAACTGCTCACCGGTGTGATACGCCGACGCATCGCTCATCAGGTAGACCGCAATGCCGCCGAAATCATCGATGCTGCCCCAGCGCCGGGCCGGGATACGAGGCAAGACGGCGCCTGAGAATTTTTCGTCGGATGTGGCGCGGGCAGTCATGTCAGTGACGATCCAGCCCGGCAGAATTGAATTGACGCGGATCTGATAACGGGCCAGTTCGACGGCCAGTGCACGCACATAGGACGTAACGGCACCCTTCGAGGCGCCGTAATGACTGTTGCGCGCAGCGCCCTCGATGGCAGCCGTACTGGCCGTGGCGACCAGTGCACCGCCCTGACCTCGATCAGCCATGTGACGCGCCGCGGCCCGGAACGTGAAGAACACGCCGTCAACGTTGATGCGCTGGACGCGACGGAATTCCTCGTAACTCATCTGCAGCAGCGGTGTTGGACGCGATGAGACGCCAGCGTTGGCAAAGCAGGCGTCGACGTTGCCCAGCGCTGCAACCGATGCAGCGAAGGTGTCCTCGACCTGCTGCTCATCGCCGACATCGCAGATGAAGGCCTCAACCCGCCCCCCAGTCTCCTGCGCAAGCCGCTGCTGAGCATCGCGGGTCTTCTGCTCGTTCGAGCCCCAGATTGCAACGCGGGCCCCGGCTGAAAGCAGCGCGGCCGCCATGCCATAGCCGATGCCGCCGTTGCCGCCGGTGACGACCGCAGTCCGGCCGGTGAGGTCAAAGGGCTTGTACATGGTCGTCTCCGTCAGATCGGGTGGGGGAACCCGATTCTAGATCAGACCAGCACGCGCTCGATGCCCCCTTCATTGGCCCGTGCCACATACTGGTTCATCCATTCCGGACCTAGCAGATGTCGCGCCAGTTCAACGACGATGTAGTCGGCCTGCGCGCCGGTGTCTTCCTCGTAGCGCGAGAGGCCTTGCAGACACGACGGACAGGCCGTCAGCACCTTGATCTCTCCGTCGAATTCGCGCTGCGGACCTCCCACCGATTTGACCGGAGACGCGCGAAGCTGCTCAGCGCCGCGGCGCATCTCCTCTTCCTTGCGAAAGCGAACCTGAGTCGAAATATCGGGTCGGCTGACGGCCAGCGTGCCGGACTCACCGCAGCACCGGTCATTCTTGTCGACGCGGCCATTCAAATCCGCATTGACCAGCGCGTTGACCACCTTCAACGGTGCATGCTGTTTCATCGGGCTATGGCAAGGGTCGTGATACATGTAGCGCGTGCCGGTCACCTCGTTGAGACGCACACCCTTTTCCATCAGGAACTCATGGATGTCGAGAATCCTGCAGCCTGGAAAGATCTTCTCGAACTCATAACCCTGCAGCTGGTCGTAGCAGGTCCCGCAACTGACGACCACCGTTCGGATATCGAGATAGTTCAGCGTATTGGCCATCCGATGGAACAGCACGCGGTTATCGGTGATGATCTTATCGGCCTTGTCGAACTGCCCTGAACCGCGCTGCGGATACCCGCAGCACAGATAGCCCGGCGGCAGCACCGTCTGCACGCCCACCTCCCAAAGCATTGCCTGGGTTGCGAGGCCAACCTGTGAGAAAAGACGCTCCGAGCCGCAGCCAGGGAAGTAGAACACCGCCTCGCTGTCGACCGTGGTCTTGTATGGGTCCCGGATGATCGGCACATAACGCTGATCCTCGATATCGAGCAGCGCCCGCGCAGTCTTGCTGGGCAGCTTGCCCGGCATCTTCTTGTTCACGAAGTGAATGACCTGCGCCTTCAAATCCGGCTTACCGACCGTGGCTGGCGGCTTGCGGGTCTGCGCGCCGGCGAATTTGCTGAGCAGCTGGTTCATGGCCCGCTGCGCGCGATAGCCGATGCCGACCATCGCGGCCCGGGCGGCCTTGATGGTGTCCGGATCGGTGGCATTCAGGAAGAACATCGCGGCTGCGTTGCCAGGATTGAACTTCTTCTTGCCCATCTTGCGCAGCAGATTGCGCATGTTCATCGACACGTCGCCAAAGTCGATCTTGACCGGACACGGCGCCTCGCACTTGTGGCAAACGGTGCAGTGATCGGCCACATCAGAGAACTCGTCCCAGTGCCTGATCGAAATCCCCCGTCGGGTCTGCTCCTCGTAGAGGAAGGCCTCAACCAGCAGCGACGTGGCAAGAATCTTGTTACGCGGTGAGTACAACAGATTCGCACGCGGGACGTGCGTCGAGCAGACCGGCTTGCATTTACCGCAGCGCAGACAGTTCTTGACCGAATCGGCGATCGCACCAATATCGGAAGCCTGAAGTATCAGCGACTCGGCCCCAAGCAAACCGAAGCTCGGCGTGTAGGCATTGCGCAAATCGGCGCCCGGCAGCAGCTTGCCCTTGTTGAATCGGCCTTCAGGGTCGATGCGCTGCTTGTAGCTGCGAAATTCGGAAATTTCTTCTTCAGTCAGAAATTCGAGTTTGGTGATCCCGATACCATGCTCGCCGGAGATCACACCACCCAGAGAGCGGGCCAATGCCATGATGCGGGCAACGGACTCCTCGGCCTGCTTGAGCATCCGATAGTCATCCGAATTGACCGGAATATTAGTGTGCACATTGCCGTCGCCGGCGTGCATGTGCAAGGCGACAAATACACGGCCGCGAAGCACGCGCTTGTGGGTGTCGTCACAGCGTTGCAGCAGCGGCTCGTACATGAGACCTTGCAAAATCTCACCCAGCGGTGCACGCACTTCGGTCTTCCAGGAAACCCGGATGCTGCGATCCTGGAGCATGTGAAAGAGTCGCTGCCCCCGCTCTGGCGCAAGCTGAGCGCGCTCATCTTCAGCGACGCGGGAATCGAGCTGCCCGATCAGATGCGCCAGCCCGACGCGCGCGAAATCATCCCGCAGCAAAGCCAGTGGCCGATCAATGCTGCTGAGCAGAAACTGCCAGCGCTGCCGAGTCAGTGCGATCAGTTCACGAGCCTGCCGCAGATGCTCGACATAGATCGCCTCACTCTGCGCGTCCTGCTCATCGTCGCCGGTCAGGGGTGCGCGTTGCTGGGCAAGCAGCACATCAAGTTCATCGAGCAGGGCCAGCTTGTTACTGGTCGATAATTCAATGTTGATGTGCTCAATGCCATCGGTGTACTCGCCCATCCGCTCCAAAGGAATAACGACGTCTTCGTTGATTTTGAATGCATTGGTATGGCGCGCGATCGCGGCCGTCCGGGAACGGTCAGCCCAGAAGGCCTTGCGCGACTCGGGAGAGACCGCGACAAAACCTTCGCCGGATCGGCCATTGGCCATCCGCACAACTTCTGAGGCGGCCCGCGCAACAGCGGCATCATCGTCACCGACGATGTCGCCGATCAGTACCATCTTGGGCAGCCCGCCGCGACGTGACTTGGTTGCATAACCGACTGCACGCAAGTAGCGCTCGTCGAGGTGCTCCAGACCTGCAAGAAGCACCCGCGGCTGAGAAGGATCAGCCAGCGCGATCCGCCCGGTTTCATCCAGATAATTCTTGATCTCGACAATCGAGGGCACAGCATCTTTGGGCTGCCCGAAAAATTCCAGACACACCGTGCGCACATGCGCAGGCATCCGGTGCAATACCCAGCGCGCTGAAGTAATCAGCCCATCGCAACCTTCCTTCTGAACCCCTGGCAAGCCGGCCAGAAACTTGTCGGTTACATCCTTGCCAAGACCGGCCTTGCGAAACCGGCGCCCTTCGATCTCGAGCGTCTCAGTGCGCAGCGGCTGCCCCCGCATGCGCCCATCCGCAGCCAGTTGCTGCGGCTTGAACCAGTTCAGCTCAAAACGGGCCAGGGCGACATCATGGATCTTGCCCATGTTATGCCCGATCCGTGTGACCTCAAGCCAGTTTCCCTGCGGGTCGACCATCCGCCACCAGGCGAGGTTGTCAAGCGCAGTCCCCCAGAGCACCGCTTTTTTACCCCCCGCATTCATTGCAACATTGCCACCGACGCAGGAGGCCTCCAGCGAGGTCGGGTCAACCGCAAACACAAGCCCGGCCTGATCAGCAGCCTCGGTCACGCGCTTGGTCACGACACCTGCCTGAGACAGGATCGTGGCCACCGGCGCATTCAGTCCAGGCAGAGTGACCTGCTCGACCGGGCCGAGGGTTTCGAGTTTCTCGGTATTGATGACCGCCGACAGCATGGTCAGTGGCACAGCGCCGCCGGTGTAGCCAGTGCCACCGCCACGCGGGATGATGGTCAGACCCAGTTCAATGCAACTGGCCACCAAGCCGGCAATTTGATCCTCTGAGTCGGGCGTCAGCACGACAAACGGGTATTCAACGCGCCAGTCGGTGGCGTCAGTGACATGACTGACCCGCGACATTGCATCGAATTTCACGTTGTCGCGATCGGTGTGGCGCGTCAGCAGGCGCGAGGCGCGCCTGCGCAAGCGGTCGATGCTCGGAAACTCGCCGGCAAACTCGGCCACAGCGGCCCGCGCAGCCTCTACGAGTCGTCGAACCCGGTCGCTGCGCGACTGTGCCAGCGGATCAGCATCAGCCTGCGCTGTCTGTTCCAAATCGCGGGTCCGGCGTTTCTCAATCTCAGTCAGCCGATGGTGCAAGGCATCAACCAGAGCCTTACGCCGCCGGGGGTTGTCAATCAGGTCATCCTGCAGGTACGGATTACGACGCACGACCCAGATGTCGCCGAGCACCTCGAAGAGCATGCGTGCGGAACGACCGGTCCGGCGCTCGGCACGCAATTCATCAAGAATCTGCCAGGCTTCTTCGCCCAGCAATCGGATGACGATCTCTCGATCCGAGAACGAGGTGTAGTTGTAGGGGATTTCGCGCAGGCGGACCGGTGCGTCGGCATCGGGCTGCAACAGAGTCACTGGCAGGGGAGCATTCATGGCTTCCTGATTTTATAGGGGTTTATCTTGCAGTGCAGCAAGACCCTGTGCGGGCACGGGGGACGTCACCAGACGGAATGTGTCTTTCTGGTTACCAGCAGTCATTTACCCATCAAGGGCCCGAGCATCTTCATCCACCAGGTGTCCGGCACCCAGAGCAGCAGCGAAGTCATCAAGGTATACCGCAGGAACTTGCCGACCGTCATCCAGACCACGCTGCGCCAGAACGGAAGCTTGAGCCAGCCTGCAACAGCGCACAACGGGTCCCCGACGGCGGGCAGCCAGGAAAAAAACAGGATCTTCGGTCCCAGGCGCGCCATCCAGCGGATATGCGACACACGCTTGCGTGCGAAAGCCTCATGCGCGCCATACCCCATCCAGTAGTCGACGATCCCTCCGAGCGTATTGCCAGCAGTCGCAACCAGAATGACCAGCCAGAATTGGTCGGGATGCAGCTTCGCATAGCCAAACACCACTGGCTCGGAACCCATCGGCAGCAGGGTGGCCGAAACGAACGCAATCACGAACACGGTGGTCAGACCGTACTCGGGAAGCGAAAACCAATCGATCAGGGATCTAGCCAGGCCGTCCATGGATGAGTGCGCCTACGGGCATCGTGCCGTATCTCGCGCTAGCGTCAGTTTAAGCGAGACGGGCTGCGATTCGGCTCGCGAACCCCTCCCGGCTCAAGCCCGTACATGCCGAGCGGTTAAAATCCCGGTTCGAAATAGCAGCAGATCCATGGGCACCGAATACCTCAAACACATCCTGACCGCGCGCGTCTATGACGTTGCCGCCGAGACTCCGCTTGAAACCGCCGCGCAGCTGAGCGAAAGGTTGTGCAATCACCTGCTGCTCAAGCGCGAGGACATGCAGGAGGTGTTTTCGTTCAAGTTGCGAGGGGCTTACAACAAGATGGCCCATCTGACCGCCGAGCAGCTTGGCAAAGGCGTGATCGCGGCTTCGGCAGGCAATCATGCTCAAGGCGTTGCACTTTCGGCCTGCCGGCTGGGCTGCCGAGCAGTGATCGTCATGCCGGTCACAACGCCAGCTCTCAAGGTGCAGGCGGTGCGTGCGCGCGGCGCCGAGGTTGTCTTGCATGGCGACTCCTACAGTGATGCATACATCCATGCGCTCCAGTTGCAGCAGGAGCAAAGTCTGACTTTCGTGCACCCGTTCGATGATCCCTACGTGATTGCTGGTCAGGGAACAATTGCAATGGAAATCCTTCGCCAGCATCAAGGTCCGATCGATGCCATCTTCGTGGCCATCGGCGGCGGCGGGCTGATCGCAGGCATTGCCGCGTACGTCAAGCAGGTACGACCCGAGATTCGCGTGATCGGCGTTCAGACGCTGGACTCGGACGCCATGGCCCGTTCACTGGCCGCAGGCGAGCGCATCGAGTTGCAAGACGTCGGCCTGTTTTCAGATGGCACAGCCGTCAAAAAAGTTGGCGAAGAAACCTTCCGGCTTTGCCAGGCCTTCGTTGACGAAGTGATCCTGGTCGACACCGACGCCATCTGCGCTGCCATCAAGGATGTTTTTCAGGATTCGCGTGCAATCCTGGAACCCGCCGGTGCACTTGCGATTGCCGGCGCCAAGGCCTGGGTCGAGCGTGAGCAAGTGTCGAACAAAACCCTGGTTGCTGTGGCCTGCGGTGCGAACATGAACTTCGACCGGCTGCGCTTCGTCTCAGAACGCGCGGAAATCGGCGAAAAACGCGAAGCCGTCTTCGCGATCACAATCCCTGAAGAACGCGGCAGCTTCAGGCGCTTCTGCGAACTGGTCGGTCCACAGCACAACGTCACCGAATTCAATTACCGGATCGCCGACGCAACCGAGGCGCATGTATTCGTCGGCGTGCAGATCAGTGCGCCTTCAGAGGGCGACGAGATTGCCGAAAAATTCCGCCAGGCTGGCTTTGCCACGCTCAATCTGACGGACGATGAACTGGCCAAGCTGCACATCCGCCACCTGGTCGGAGGTCATTCACCACTTGCCCGCGACGAATTGCTGTACCGCTTCGAGTTCCCCGAGCGCCCGGGCGCATTGATGCGCTTTCTGTCCAGCATGAGTCCAAACTGGAATATCTCATTGTTTCATTACCGTAACCATGGTGCTGACTACGGGAGGATTCTGGTCGGCATTCAGGTCCCTGCGCAGGAAATGGGTGAGTTCCAGGCCTTCCTGACCACGATCGGATATCGACACTGGGACGAGAGCCAGCACCCGGCCTACCAGCTTTTCCTTGGAGCACGCGGCCATTAAGGCCGACACCGATGTGTGCACCGCGCGTGCCGAAAACCCCCTCTCCACCGTATAATTGCCGACGATTCAAGCACTTAGCCCATGTACCTACTGACCCTCGGACTGAACCACACGACCGCACCACTGGATGTGCGCGAGCGCGTGTCGTTTCCGGGCGAGGGTCTGCATGAGGCCATGGCCGACATCCGGAACGGTCTGCGCGACCTGATCCCCGAAACAGCCATTTTGTCCACCTGCAACCGGACCGAGATTTACTGTGCGACCCCGGACCCGGTCCAGGCACCCTCTGCATTAAGCGCGTGGCTGTCCAGCCGACAAGGCCTGGCCAACAATGACCTGAGCTCGCACCTGTATGTGCTACCCGACGGCAATGCCGTTCGACACGCTTTTCGGGTCGCCTGCGGGCTGGATTCAATGGTGCTTGGCGAGCCGCAGATCCTGGGTCAGATGAAGCAGGCTGTCCGCATCGCCAGCGATACCGGCGCGCTCGGTACGCACCTGCACCAGTTGTTTCAGCGCTCGTTCGCAGTTGCCAAAGAAGTGCGAACGACCACTGAAATCGGGACGCATTCTGTGTCGATGGCAGCGGCGGCAGTCCGCCTTGCGCGCCGGATCTTTGAGGATCTTCGCGAAACCAACGTGCTGTTCGTTGGTGCCGGCGAAATGATTGAACTGACCGCCACGCATTTTGCCGCTCAGCATCCGAAATCGATCGTCATTGCGAACCGCACACTGGATCGCGGTGAAAAGCTGGCGCAGCGCTTCAACGCCGAAACCATCCGGCTGGCTGACCTGCCCGATGCGCTCGAGCGTTTCGATATCGTCGTCTCCTGCACCGCAAGTACGCTGCCGATCATTGGTCTGGGCATGGTCGAGCGCGCGACGCGCGCGCGCAAACGGCGCCCGATCTTCATGGTCGACCTGGCCGTGCCTCGGGATATCGAAATGGAAGTCGCGCGCCTGGACGATGTTTTTCTTTACACGGTGGATGACCTCGGAAAGCAGGTTCAGGCCGGTGTCGAAAATCGCCGTGCAGCGGTCGCCCAGGCAGAGGCCATCATCGAGACCCGCGTCGACTCGTTCATGCAATGGCTTTCTTCACGCCAGATGGTGCCGGTGATCCGTCAGCTGCATGCGCGGGGCGAAGCCGTCAAATCCGCTGAACTGGAGCGTGCCAGAAAGATGCTGGCCCGTGGTGATACGCCCGAGGCAGTGCTTGAGGCGCTGGCCCACGGATTGACCAGCAAATTCCTGCATGGCCCAACCGTGATGCTGCAACGCGGCCATGAAGATCGTGAATCGATGACCAGAATCGTTGATCACCTTCTGCCCGACAGCACACAGCAAGGCGTCGTGGACTCCGGTCCAGACGCTTCAAACTCCGGTCGCCAGTAGATGCAATCCACGATGCGGGCCAAGCTCGACCAGTTCGAGCGACGCCTGGGCGAAGTCAATCGCCTGCTGTCCAGTGAGGCTGCAGCCAGGGATCTTGCCGAGTTTCGACGCCTGAATCGCGAACACGCGGAGCTGATGCAACTGGTTGATCACTACCGCGCCTGGAAACAGGCATCCGATGATCTGCAGGCTGCCGAATCCATGCGCAATGACCCGGAAATGCGCGAGTTCGCTGATGAGGAAGCTGGCATGGCACAGCAGCAACTCGATCTCGAGCTGGACATCCTGCAGCGACTGATGCTGCCCCGTGACCCGGATGATGAGCGGGATGTGATTCTCGAAATCCGCGCAGGCACTGGCGGAGATGAATCGGCGCTGTTCGCCGGCGACCTGCTGCGGATGTACACCCGCTTTGCCGAACGCCAGCGCTGGCGCATCGAACTGATGTCCGAAAGTGAATCGGATCTAGGCGGCTACAAGGAGGTGATCCTGCGAATCACCGGTGAGCAGGTCTATGCGCGCCTGAAATTCGAGTCGGGCGGACATCGCGTACAGCGGGTTCCGGAAACCGAGGCACAGGGTCGGATTCACACTTCGGCCTGTACAGTGGCCGTGCTGCCCGAGGCCGACGAAAGCACGGAAATCGAAATCAACGCGGATGACCTTCGTGTCGATGTGTTTCGCGCCTCAGGTGCAGGCGGACAGCACGTGAACAAGACGGAGTCTGCAGTCCGGCTGACACACCTGCCGACCGGGATCGTCGTCGAATGCCAGGACGACCGTTCGCAGCATCGCAACAAGGAAAAGGCCATGAAAGTGCTGGCTGCCCGGATCAAGGACCGTCAGCAGCGCGAAACTCAGGCCCGGGAAGCCGCGCAGCGCAAGTCGCTGATCGGCTCCGGCGATCGCTCCGAGCGGATCCGTACCTACAATTTTCCTCAGGGGCGCATCACGGATCACCGGATCAACCTGACCCTGTACAAGCTCGATCGCGTGATGGATGGTGAGCTTGATGAAGTGATCGATGCATTGATTGCTGCGCAGCAGGCGCAGCTGATTGCTGCCCTGTCGGAGGAGCTTGCGGCGTAAAGCATTGACGCCCGTCTCGTTGGCAATGACCGGTCCTACGCGCTCCCCCGAACTGACTTGCGACATCACCTATGACAGGTTGATCGCATCGTGCGGCCTGCCCCGGCTGGAAGCACGCGCGCTGCTGGAGCACTGTTGTGCAAAAAGCCGTGAATGGCTGGTCGCGCACGGCGACGAACGTGTCCCGACAGAACAGGCTCAGGCATTCATTCAGCTGGCCGCTCGCCGTCGAGACCGTCAGGAGCCGCTGGCCTACCTGCTGGGGTGGCGCGAATTTCATGGTCGTAAATTTTCCGTCAGTGCAGCGGTGCTGATCCCACGCCCGGAGACCGAACTGCTGGTCGATCTGGCCATTCAGATTGCCGCGCCTCAGGCTCGACTGCTTGACCTGGGAACCGGCTCAGGATGCATCGCCATCACGATCGCATGCGAACGCATGGACCTGAAAATCATTGCAACCGACCGAAGCCCCGAGGCACTCGCACAGGCCCGAAGTAATGCCGAACACCTATGCCCCGATAGGCTTGCCGGGAATCGACTTGAATTTCGCATCGGCGACTGGTGGCAGTCCATCGCGAATGAAGAACGCTTTGATCTGATCATCTCGAACCCACCCTACATCGCGGCAGCAGACCCTCATCTGGGGATTGGTGATCTGCGCTTCGAGCCACCTGGCGCGCTCGCGTCAGGCGACGATGGACTGGACTCGCTTCGAACGATCTGCGCTGGGGCTCCATCCCGACTGAACGACAGCGGCACCTTGTTAGTCGAGCATGGCTATGACCAGGCGCCGGCTGTGCAGGTGCTGATGCGCAAGGCCGGATTGGACGCAGTGCGCACGGTCAAAGACGCCGCAGGGCTGGATCGAATCACCATCGGGACATGGCGACAATCGGCATGACAACCTTCGCGCAAGCGCCTGGTGAGCACAATTAGCCTGACACCAAACCAGGAAATCACCGTAGTTGCTAAACTTGGGTCTTTACGTACCCGCCAGAGGGGCATCGCAATGGAAGTCAAAGAATTCATCGGCAAGACGGTTTCCGAAAATCCGGTCGTGCTGTTCATGAAGGGGACAGCGCAGTTCCCGCAATGCGGTTTTTCGGGACGCGCGATTCAGGTCCTGAAGGCCTGTGGAGTCAAGAACCTTGTCACCGTCAACGTCCTTGAGGACGAGGAAGTACGTCAGGGAATCAAGGACTTTTCCAACTGGCCGACGATTCCACAACTGTATGTGCGCGGGGAGTTCCTTGGCGGCTCGGACATCATCTATGAGATGTATCAGTCCGGTGAGTTGCAGAAGGTGCTTGCATCCGAACAGGCCGCCTGAGCCCGCGGCGAGCATGGGCTGCTTCTACGGGGTGTTGTAAGCCGGAGCCCGAGGCGCAGCAATTGCTGGTCTGAGTTCTCAAGCGCGACCCGGAACGCCGCTCCTCCAGAGCGGCGTTTCCGAGACATGCGCAGAAAACACGGACCGGCTCGATCAGAAGCCGCCGGCATGGCCATCGCGACGATGGTCTGAACCGGATGCGTAGCCATCCTTCGGGTCATCGGTCAGCGTCGCAATCGCCTGACAACTTCCGAAGTCCAGGCTGTCAACCGGCATCACCTTGACCGCATGCCCCATCGCGCGAAGGCCTTCGACCGTCTGCGCAGGCATGCTGGCCTCGACCGTCAGCTCTCCGGCGTCGTCGATCCGCCAGCGCGGCGCATCTGAACACGACTGTGGATTGAGTCCATCGTCTATGAACCGCATCGCAACCTGCAGGTGCCCCTGTGGCTGCATGTTGCCGCCCATCACGCCAAAGGCCATCACCGGCCGGCCCTGCCGGGTCATGAATGCCGGGATGATCGTGTGGTACGGGCGCTTTCCAGGGGCAATCTCGTTCGGGTGACCCGCCTTCAGCGAGAAACCCATCCCGCGGTTGTGCAGCGAAATTCCGGTATCGGGCACGACGACGCCTGAGCCGAAACCCTTGAAGTTCGACTGGATCAGCGACACCATCCGACCCTCGGCGTCTGCCGCACAAAGATAGACGGTCCCTCCGCGCGGTGGCTCCCCAGCGGGGTAGCTGCCAGCTCGCGCAGGATCGATCAACCTGGCCCGCGCCGCCAAATAGGAGGGATCCAGCAGTTGACCCGGCTTGACCTGCATATGCTCCGGATCAGCGATGTGCTGATGCGCATCAGCAAACGCAGCGCGCATGGCTTCAACCTGCAGATGAATCCGCTCGGCCGAATCGGGAAGCGTTGCACTTACCGGAAGGTTCTCAAGAATTCCCAGTGCGATCAGCGCAGCAATTCCGGAGCCGTTCGTTGGAAGCTCATGCACCGTACAGCCGTGGTAGTCCTGTGAAATCGGCTCCACCCAGTTGCACTGGTGGGCCGCCAGATCCGCTTCAGTAATCGACCCACCTGTCCTGCGCGCAAAATCGGCGATCGCGGCAGCCAGGCGACCACGATAGAACGATTCACCCCGGGTGGCTGCGATTTCCTCAAGCGTGCGGGCCTGGGCCTCGAAACGCCAG
>JAURMJ010000433.1 GCA_030830765.1 Quisquiliibacterium sp. | reverse complement strand
GATGCAGCTGATACCTCGGTACCCAAGGCAGAACTCAAGCGGATCGGCAAGCTGATCACGACGATCCCTGAGGACTTGAAGTTGCATCCGCTCGTCGAGAAAGTTGTCGCTGATCGTCGTGCGATGGCAGCTGGCGATTTGCCCCTCGATTGGGGCATGGGCGAACATCTCGGTTTTGCAACGCTGTTGTCGTCTGGGTACAGCGTGCGTCTGTCGGGCCAGGATTCAGGCCGCGGCACGTTCACGCATCGCCATTCTGTGCTCCATGACCAGAAACGCGAGAAGTGGGACGGCGGCGCCTACATTCCGCTGCAGCATGTTGCCGAGAATCAAGGCGTGTTTACCGTGATCGACTCGGTCCTCTCCGAGGAGGCCGTCCTGGGCTTTGAGTACGGTTATGCCACCGCTGAGCCCAATTCGCTGGTGATCTGGGAAGCTCAGTTCGGCGATTTCGTCAATGGTGCACAGGTTGTCATCGATCAGTTCATCAGCTCGGGAGAAACCAAGTGGGGCCGGGCCTGTGGTCTGACCATGATGCTCCCGCACGGCTATGAAGGGCAGGGGCCCGAACATTCTTCGGCACGACCGGAGCGCTTCCTGCAACTTTGTGCCGAGCACAACATGCAGGTCTGTCAGCCAACCACGCCAGCGCAGATTTTCCATCTGCTGCGCCGTCAGATGATTCGTCTGTTCCGCAAGCCGCTGGTGATTCTGACCCCCAAGTCGTTGTTGCGTAACAAGGAAGCCATCTCTTCACTCGACGATCTGGCCAAGGGAGCCTTCCAGACCGTGATCGGTGAAACGGACGCGAAGATTGATCCGCGCAAGGTGAAACGGGTGATAGCCTGTACCGGTAAGGTCTATTACGACCTGTTGCTGGCTCGTCGCGAGCGCGAGGCCACTGATGTTGCACTGGTCCGGATCGAGCAGCTCTATCCGTTTGCGCACAAGGCCTTTGAAAACGAACTCAAGAAGTATCCGAACGCAACGAATCTTGTCTGGTGTCAGGATGAGCCGCAGAACCAGGGCGCCTGGTTCTACATGCAGCATCACATGAATGAGGCGTTGCGTGAAGGACAAAAGCTTGCCTATGCCGGTCGACCGGCATCGGCTTCGCCTGCAGTCGGGTACTACGACAAGCACTACGCGCAGCAAAAGGACCTGATTGCGACCGCGTTTGGCGACTCGCCGCGTTCGCGCATCCGCAAGACCTGACCAATGAGGGTGACGGGACATGCCTGTGTGCGTGTCTCGCCCTTGTGGTCGGCAAACCCATTAAACGTTTTATCGGGCCTGGGCAGACCGCCTTTCGCGGGCAGGACCCTATTCTCGGAATATTCCGAGCGGAGTAAGAAGATGGCATTAATTGAAGTGAAGGTTCCGCAGCTTTCCGAATCGGTCGCCGAAGCGACGTTGCTGCAATGGCACAAGAAAGTGGGTGAGGCTGTCTCCCGCGACGAGAACATGATTGATGTCGAGACCGACAAGGTTGTTCTCGAATTGCCTGCACCGTCAGCTGGCGTGATCACCCAGATCGTCAAGGAAGATGGCGCAACCGTTGTCGCTGGTGAAGTCATTGCCGTGATCGACACCGAGGCCACGGCCGGGGCAGTAACAGCTGCGCCTGCGGCGCCGGCCCAGCCCGCACCTGCGCCCGAGATGCCGGCCCCAGGCTCACAGTCCAGTGCGGCGCCGTCCGCCGGCGGTCTGAGGGGGAATGTAGCGATGCCGGCTGCGGCCAAACTGATGGCCGAGAACAACCTTGGCAGTGGCCAGGTTGCAGGAAGCGGTCGCGATGGTCGGATCACCAAAGGCGACGTCCTTGCCGCTGTCAGTTCAGGAGCCGGTCAGCAAGCTGGCCTGACATCGGCCGCGTCGATCCCCACCAGGGTGCCAACAAGCTCGTTGCCGCAGGTCAAAGCGCCTGTCGACCTGGGCAAACTGCTCGAGGGCCGTCCTGAGCAACGTGTGCCCATGTCACGGTTGCGTCAACGGGTGGCGGAGCGTCTGCTGCAGTCCCAGGCTACCAATGCCATTTTGACGACCTTTAACGAGGTCAACATGCAACCGGTGATGGATCTGCGCAAGCGTTATCAGGATCGCTTTGAAAAGGAGCATGGCACCCGCCTGGGCTTCATGTCCTTCTTTGTCAAAGCCGCCGTGCATGCACTGAAGAAGTACCCGGTCGTCAACGCATCGGTCGACGGCAATGACATTGTCTATCACGGCTACTTTGATGTCGGGGTTGCGGTCGGCTCGCCACGAGGTCTGGTTGTTCCGGTCGTGCGCAATGCCGATCAGATGAATTTTGCTCAGATCGAAAAGCAGGTTGGTGATTTCGGCAAACGCGCTGGGGAGGGCAAGCTGGGTCTTGAGGAACTGACCGGCGGAACCTTCTCGATTTCGAACGGTGGTGTCTTCGGCTCGATGCTGTCCACCCCGATCATCAATCCGCCCCAAGCCGCCATTCTTGGTATTCATGCGACCAAGGACAGACCGGTCGTTGAAAATGGACAGATTGTGATCCGCCCGATGAACTATCTGGCGCTGTCCTATGACCACCGTATCATCGATGGTCGTGAGGCGGTGCTGTTCCTGGTTGCAATCAAGGATGCGCTGGAAGATCCGTCGCGTCTGTTGCTTGATCTGTGAGCGGGAGGCTGTCAACCATGGCTGAACGTTACGACGTCATTGTGATCGGCTCGGGGCCGGCCGGTTATATCAGCGCAATCCGTGCTGCGCAGTTGGGTTTCAAAGTGGCTTGCGTGGAGAAATGGCGCAATCCGAAGGGCGAGCTTGCGCTTGGCGGTACTTGCCTGAATGTAGGGTGCATTCCGTCGAAGGCACTCCTTGCATCCTCCGAGCAGTACGACAACGCCCGCCATCACCTCGATGTGCATGGCATCAGTGTTCAGGATGTGAAGGTTGATGTTGCGAAGATGGTGGCCCGCAAGGATTCGATCGTCACCAAGATGACCAAGGGAATTGAGTTCCTGTTTCGCAAGAACAAGATCACCTGGCTCAAGGGGCACGGCAAGCTGGCGGGTGCTGCAGACGGGTTTTATCGCGTTGAAGTGGCTGGCGAGACGGAGACTCAGGTCAGCGAGGCCAAGAACGTGATCATCGCGACAGGTTCCAAGGCGCGTCATCTATCGGGAATTCCGGTAGACAACGAGCTGATCTGCGACAACGAGGGTGCGCTCGCTTTCGCCAGCGTACCCAAGCGACTTGGAGTAATCGGGGCAGGGGTGATCGGGCTTGAGCTCGGCTCGGTCTGGCGCAGGCTGGGATCGGAGGTTACGGTCCTGGAGGCGCTGCCGACCTTTCTTGCAGCAGCCGATGACGCGGTCGCCAAGGAATGCTGGAAGATCTTCACCAAGCAGGGTTTGAAGATTGAACTGGGCGTGAAGATCGACAAAGTCGACCCAGGCAAGCAGGGGGTGAAGCTTAGCTTTACAGATGCCAAAGGCGTCGAACAGCTTCTCGAAGTCGACAGGCTGATCGTGTCAGTTGGTCGTGTGCCGAATACTGAAAATCTTGGTCTTGAGACCGTCGGACTTGCGGTCAACGAGCGTGGCTTTATTGATGTCGATGATCAGTGCCGTACAAAGCTGCCCGGTCTCTTTGCAATCGGGGATGTTGTTCGTGGTCCGATGCTTGCACACAAAGGCGAGGACGAAGGCGTCATGGTTGCCGAACTGATTGCGGGTCAAAAACCGCATATCGACTACAACTGTATCCCGTGGGTGATCTATACCTCGCCGGAAATTGCCTGGGTCGGTAAGACCGAGCAGCAGTTGAAGACCGAAGGGCGGGCCTACAAGACTGGACAGTTCCCGTTTGCAGTCAATGGCCGGGCCTTGGGGACGGGGGAGAGTGACGGTTTTGTCAAGGTGCTTGCCGACGCCAGCACTGATGAAGTGCTGGGTGTGCACGTCATCGCCTCAAGCGCCTCTGATCTGATCTCCGAAGCGGCCGTGGCGATGGAATTCCGTGCCTCCGCAGAGGATATTGCACGCATCTGCCATCCCCACCCATCGATGTCTGAAGTCATGCGCGAGGCAGCTCTTGCTGTCGATAAGCGTGCGCTGAACATGTGAACATGAGCTTTTCATACGACGCTGAGTGCCCGCACCCGCGGGCGACGGGGCTTTGAACATGGCTGTCCGACAGGCCTACCAGCAGGCACTCACGCAGCGCGGATTCACGGCAGATGCGGCGCAGACTGCGGCCCTGGAGCGGCTGCAGCGCATGCACACGGATTTTGTCGACTTCAAGAAGCGACGCTCGAATCGCCTCATGAGGCTTGTGAATCGTCCGGTGGTTCCGCGTGGCGTGTGGCTGTATGGCGGCGTGGGCAGGGGCAAGAGCTTCCTGATGGATTGCTTTTACGGCGCTGTTACGGTTCAGAGAAAGACACGGCTTCACTTCCACGAGTTTATGCGTGGTGTGCATCGCGACCTGGACGATCTCAAAGGCATGCAGGATCCGCTTGAGGAAGTTGCGCGGCGCATTGCGCGAAAATATCGGCTGATCTGTTTTGACGAGTTTCATGTCTCGGACATTGCCGACGCGATGATCCTTGAGCGTTTGATGCGCGCCATGTTCAACAATGGCGTGACCTTCGTCATTACCTCCAATTACGAACCGGACAGGCTCTACCCGGACGGTCTGCATCGTGATCGGATTCTGCCTGCAATTGATCTGCTCAAGCGCAGCCTCGATGTCATGTGTGTGGATGCCGGCATCGACTATCGGCGTCTTTCAATGGAGCGGGTCGAGGCGTATCACACCCCGCTCGGTGAGCGCTCAGATGCCGAGCTTCGTGAGGCGTTTGCGCTGCTGGCCGAGCCGCATGAGGAAAGCCCTCACCTGATGATCGAAAATCGGGAGATTCATGCTTTGCGCCGCTCGGGAGGCGTGATTTGGTTCGATTTCAAGACGTTGTGTGGCGGACCCCGCTCACAGAATGACTATCTTGAGATTGCCAGTCAGTTTCATACGGTGATCCTCTCGGATGTGCCCTGCATGAGCGCAGCAATGTCCTCCGAGGCGCGCCGCTTTGTCTGGCTGATCGATGTGCTCTACGATCAGAAGGTCAAGCTGCTCATTTCAGCTGAGTGCGAGCCTGAAGATTTGTATACGGTTGGGGCAATGGCGGGCGAGTTCCACCGGACGGTGAGCCGGATTGTCGAGATGCAGTCGCGCGAATATCTGAATGCACCGCGTCGTGGGTTGGCCGCGAATCTGACCTGATATCCGATGATTGCTCGTCTGTCTTCGCGGGATTTCGGGGTGATTGCTGCTCAAAGCGCCCAGGACGCTCGCGGCCATGCCAGGCGACGTGTGCCAGCGGTTCATTGTTTCGCGCTGGCGATGCTTCTGATGGTTGGATGTGCCTCTACGTCTGAATCTGTCCATCTGCCGCCCCTGAATCCTGAAGGGATCAAGGATCGTGAGCAAGCCGAGGGTGCGCTTGCATCAGTTGCAAAGGTACGCAAAGAGAAGGATCTGGACTGGCGTCGACGCGAACGTGGATGCTACGACAGATTTTTCGTGACTGACTGTTTGAACCGCCTTGCGGCAGAGCGTCGTGAAGCCGAATATCGATTAAAGACGATTGAGATCCGGGCGCGATTCATCCTGCGAGAGTCCAGGATCCAGCAGGAAACTTTGGATGAGGCGCGGCGTCTCGATACGCAAGGACCTCGCTGATGCCGGATGTGCTAGATCCTTTGGGTCTGTACCGGAGGTCATCGCACAGACTATTATTGGAGCGAAGACTCGGCAGCGAGCTGACTTCGCGATCTGCGCCTCGCCAAGGACAATGACTGACGTGGAATCGATTAAACGACGCATCGCGGAGCTGCAACTCGAACATCGTGGCCTGGATTCAATGATCGAGGCGGTCGGTCAGCAGACACGTTTTGATGAGCTGCAATTGCGGCGCCTGAAGAAACGCAAGCTGCAGATCAAAGATGCAATCGCCTTGCTCCAGATGCAGCTGATTCCCGACGTTCCCGCATAGGCGCCCACTTTCCTTGACTTTCGATGTTTCGCCGAAGGGCCAGCTGATGCAGGCTGTGCGTGACGCACTCTCGGCCGAAGGCCCGATTGCTGCCAGTCAACCCGACTTTGTTGCCCGCCCCGGACAACTGCAGCTTGCCCAGGCAATTGCCGAAGCCATTGAAACGCAGGGTAGCTTGATCGCGGAGGCCGGCACCGGCACCGGTAAGACCTTTGCCTATTTGGTGCCAGCCTTGCTCGCTGGTGCCCGGGTGCTGATCTCAACCGGGACTCGGAAT
>JAURMJ010000432.1 GCA_030830765.1 Quisquiliibacterium sp. | reverse complement strand
TGGTGACGGCGTAATATCTGGGACTTTCCCAGTCCAAATTGAGAATGGAGCACGGTTCATGAGCCAGAATTCCAAGGTCGCAATCATTACGGGTGCCAGTGCCGGCATCGGCAAGACAACCGCGATCACTTTCCTGAAAGCCGGCTGGAAGGTCGCCCTGGCCGGGCGCCGTGCCGATCAACTCGAGGCAACCATCTCAGCATCAGGTGTTGATGCAGCCAATGCACTTGCGGTCTCCACCGACGTGTCCAACCCGGACGCAGTTCGCAATCTGTTCGAGAAAACGGTCAAGCAGTTCGGACGCGTCGACTTCGTCTTCAACAATGCGGGTATCAATGCGCCGGGCATCCCGCTGGAAGAACTGAGCTTCGAGCAGTGGCAGTCCGTGGTGAACATCAACCTGACAGGCTCCTTCCTGTGCATCCAGGAGGCGTTTCGCGTCATGAAGGATCAATCGCCTCGCGGTGGACGGATCGTAAACAACGGATCGATCTCGGCGCATGCGCCGCGGCCCAATTCGATTCCCTATACGGCGACAAAGCATGCCGTAACCAGCCTGACCAAGAGTGCAGCCCTTGACGGACGCAAGTACGACATCGCAGTCGGCCAGATTGACATCGGCAATGCTGCAACTGAAATGGCCTCACGGATGGCCAAGGGCGTGCCGCAGGCCAACGGCGAGATTGCGATCGAGCCGCTGATGGATGTCCAGCATGTTGCAGACTCGGTGCTGCATATGGCCTGCCTGCCGCTGGCCAGCAATGTTCAGTTCATGACCGTGATGGCGACCAAGATGCCATTCCTGGGTCGCGGTTGACCTGCGCACTGAGGCTCACGGCATGACAGTCCAGATTGAGCGAATCGGCGACTTTGTCAGCATCGAGCGGCACGAGCGCATTGCGATCGTGCGCTTTGACCGGGGCGACAAGGCCAATGCATTGTCACTGCAGTTATGTCGCGAACTGACCTCGGCTGCGCGCAGCTTCGAAAATGACAGTCAGACCAGCGCCGTGATCCTGACCGGCTCGGCAACCCGCTTCAGCTTCGGCGCCGACCTCAAAGACCCGGAAACCGCAGCATCCAGGAAAGCACCCCTGGCTGAGCGTCGGATTCTTCTCCAGACCGGTAGTCGCCTATGCCGGGCCTGGGAGGAGATCGAAGCCATCACGATCGCCGCGATCGAGGGCTGGTGTGTTGGCGGGGGCGCAGCGCTTGCTGCAGCTTGCGACCTGAGGATCGCAGCGCAGGATTCGAACTTCTACGTCCCCGAAATCGAGCGCGGCATGAACCTGTCCTGGGGGACCGTGCCTCGGATCGTACATCTGGTCGGACCATCCCGTGCCAAGCGCATCATCGCGCTGGCCGAGAAGTTTGATGCGGGCCGTGCCCTGGACTGGGGCTTCATCGATGAAATCGCCTCGCCCGGCAGCACGGTGGACATGGCAATGCAGATGGCCCATCGGGCGGCAAGCCTGCCGCCGGTTCAGGTTCGCATGATCAAGCAATCGATCAATGCGGCCGCGTTTGCCCTCGACCGGGCGATCAGTCACGCCGATTTCGATCAGTTCGCGCTGGCGGCCTCGTCAGGCGACTATGACGAAGGTGTCCGATCATTCCTGGAGCAACGCCCGCCTCGCTACACCGGGTCGTAAGCATGTGCGTCAAACCAGGCTGGTCCTGGCCAGCGAGATGATGATCGGCGTCGCTATCAATCCAACGTGGAAATCAAATGGAAAAGTTTTGGTCTTACTTTCCGATACTGGTCGAACATCAATACTTCGGAACAGTTCTTTCGCAGATTGTTATTTTGCTGCTCGCCTGGACTGCGCTCAAACTCAGCCGTCGGGGGATTGCCCTGTTCATCGGTCTGGCCAGCCGCAATGTCGCTGAAATCGAAGACCGCAAGCGCATCGAGACGCTGGCACGGGTCTTCCGTTACCTGTCCACGGTCACGATCATTACCGTCACCTTCATGCTCATGCTTGGAGAGTTCGGCATTTCCATTGCACCGATCCTCGGTGCTGCCGGGGTCGTCGGCTTGGCCGTTGGCTTCGGCGCGCAAAGCCTGGTCAAGGATTTCTTTTCGGGCTTTACGCTGCTGCTGGAGAACCAGATTCGTCAAGGTGATGTCGTTACCGTCGCCGGTATGACCGGAGTGGTCGAGAGTGTGACCTTACGCACAGTCCGGCTCAGAGGCTATGACGGCAGCGTGCATTTCGTGCCCACAGGAAAAATCGAGATCGTCACGAACATGTCAATGGAGTTCGGCCAGGCCGCCATGGATATCGGTGTCGCCTACCGCGAAGACACCGATTCGGTCTTCGAGGTCATGAAGGAAACCGCGCGCCTGCTGCGCGAGGACCCGGTCTTCGGTCCCAAGATCATCGGCGATCTGGACATCGCTGGCGTCGATCAGTTGGCGGACTCAGCCGTGATGATCAAATGCCGAATCAAATGCCTCCCGATGGAGCAGTGGGGCGTGCGACGCGAATACCTGCGCAGAATCAAGCAGGCCTTTGATCATGCCGGGATCGAGATCCCGTTCCCGCATCTGACCCTGTATGCGGGTCAGGTCAAGACCGGGGAAACGCCGCCGCTGCCTCTGGCCTTGCAGACATCGGCACTTTCCACCTCAGGGCAGACGGGCCCGGAAAAACACTGATCAGCCTTTGACTTGAGCTTGCAACCGGGCAAGCCTGGCTTCAAGGGCTGCGACACGGCGCTCAAGGTCGTTGCTGCCCTCGCGCAACCAGCCGATCAGAGGTTGAGTCGTCACCTGCTGTTGACTGCCCGCAAAATAGGTGGTGGCAGACCCGAAGACGCTATCGCCCATCTGCCTGAACTGTGAGAACCCAGCTTTGGCCAATGCGGCGATGCGATGGGCAGCCACATCACCAATCAGCTGACTCAGGTCCTCTTCGGGCTCCCAGCGAAGATAGCGGGCCAGATCACCGAGCGTGGTGGCCAGACTCGGATTACCTTCGATGCGCATATGCCGTGTTACGGCCTCGGGGCCTTCACGGATCATGGTGATCAGCGCCTCTGCAGACGGACGCAGGTAGAGCGTCACGTCCGCAGGAGTCTGTTGACCGTCAGGTTCGAGGAAGCCGTACTGATCGATTCGGACGCGGAATTCGTTCGACGGCAAGGCAATTTTTGCATCAAGGACACAACTGATACTTTGCCCGGCATGAACTTGCAGCCGCTCCCGGGCCCACTGCTGCTGACGCAGCAGATGCTCAAAGGCGTCAAGCAGGGCGCGCTGAAGGACCGCCTGGCCTGAAACAGCCGTCTCACCGAGCAGCGCTGCAATCGAGTCCTTCAGACTCGCCGCGCCACTCTGTTGATCATATTCCGTCATGGTTCAATGATAAGTCAGGCTGGCAGAGCATCCTGGCGGTCAAAAAGAAAACGGCGACCATCGCGGCCGCCGTTTTCGCATGCAAGTACGATCTCAGTTCAGCTGCTGAATCCCAGCCAGCACCCAGCCGCTGGAGCCATCGAGCGGCTTGGCCAGATTCCAGACCTCATCGAACTCCTGTGCCGGTGCCGACTCGCTCTCGCGAACCAGACCGTGGAAGCGCACACTGGCCAGATGATCGCCCGCACTGGTTTCAACACCGAGCAGTTCAGCATCGAGCCTGACAACATCAGTCCGGTTCGACGCAGCCCCGCGCTCATGGATCTGCAAGCGCAGCTCAGCAAACATTTCGGGGCTGGTGAAATCGCGCAGATCGTTCAGGTCGGCTGAATCATAGGCAGTCTGCAGACGGACAAACTGCACCTTCGCGTTGCGCACGAAGCCTTCAACGTCAAAGTCAGCGGGCACACCCCATGGACCCGCGGCGGGGGCGGACAGGGCTGCCGGTTGAACAACCGACGGCTGTCCGGAACCCAAGGGCTGATCAGGAAGCGGCGCAAAGCGAACACTGGCTTCGGAGCCGACGTTGCCATTCGGGTACGCCCCCTGCAAGGCCGGACCAGACTGGGCTGCCCGACGGGCAGCGATGACCCGGTAAACCATGAAAGCGGCGAACACCATGAGCATGATCAGCATCAAGGAGCCAAGTTCCTCGCCCAGGCCCAGATGGCTGGCCAACGCAGCCAGACCAAGTCCGGCTGCGATGCCGGCCAACGGAGCCAGCCAGCGATTGCGCGCCGGCTGCGCAGCTCCGGCCGCAGTGCCGGGCTGAGCCTGCTGCTTCGGTGCGGTCGCAGTCTGGGATGGGGTCGCCTGACGCTGAGTCACACTGCTCGATTGACGGCCGAACGAAGACCCACCACCAAGCCGCTTTGCCTCAGCGACCTCTACGGCAAGCAGCATGACGCTTGCCAGTGCGATTGCCAGAAACTTCAGTTGACGCATTTGCCTTCCTCATGAGCCTCGAACGGGCTATCAGTTTTTGAATTAGGTGATTTGATCAACACAGCAACGGTTTTGCCGCGTCTGTGGACTTGGTCGCGGCACAAGCCAGAACTTACAGTCCTGCCCGCCCCTGACATTTGGGGATGTTAGAGGCAGATTCCTTCGTGCAGGGCGACTATACCGCCTGTGAGATTGAAGTACCGGACGCGAGACAATCCGGCCTGCTCCATCATCGCCTTGAGGGTCTCTTGATCCGGATGCATCCGGATCGATTCCGCCAGATAGCGATAACTGTCGGCATCGCCAGCAATCCGCTGGCCAAGCCAGGGCAGCACCGAGAACGAATAAACGTCGTAGAGTCTCTCCAGGGGCTTGGCAACCCTTGAAAATTCAAGAACCAGCAGTTTGCCACCCGGTTTGAGCACGCGGGTCATCTCAGCGAGCGCGGCTTCCTTGCGGGTCATGTTGCGGAGCCCGAAGGCAACCGTCACACGATCAAAGTAATTGGACGGGAACGGCAGTTTTTCTGCGTCGCACTGCGCCAAAGGCTGAATAAGGCCGTCATCGAGCATCCGATCACGCCCGATGCGCAGCATCGAAGCATTGATATCGGTCAGCCAGACCTGCCCTGCCGAGCCGACGCGCCGCGCGAACTCGCGCGACAGGTCTGCGGTTCCGCCTGCAACATCAAGCACTTTCATGCCTGGTCTGATACCGGCCTGCCCGATCGTGAAATGTTTCCAGAGCCGATGCATTCCACCGGACATCAGGTCATTCATCAGGTCATAGCGGCCAGCCACCGAATCAAAAACCTGCGCGACCCGGGAAGCCTTGTGTCCGGGGGCAACTTTCTGGAACCCGAAATGGGTCTGATCCTGATCATCCACGGGCAGATCCCTCAAGCGCGGGGCCGTGTGATGCTGGCAGCCTGCAGCGAGTCCGGGTCAGCAGCCGCCATGTCGTCTCGGCTCGCGCCGGCCTGCTGCAGCCGCTTGAGATAGTCATCCCAGAGGGATTCCTGGTTCTGGCCAAGCCAATACAGGTACTCCCAGGAAAAAATACCGGTATCGTGCCCATCGGAAAACCGTGGCTGAACCGCGTAATTACCCACCGCATCAAGCTGTTCGATACCGACTTGACGCTTGCCGACCTGGAGCACTTCCTGCCCAGGACCATGGCCTCGGACTTCCGCTGAAGGCGAGTAGACCCGTAGCAGCTCAAACGGCAGCTTGAAATGCTCGCCATCGGCGTAACCGATTTCTAGAATTCGGGACTGCTGGTGAACGACGATACGCGTCGGCACTGGATGATTGTTCTGGGAACCGGCCATCTGGAACGCTCTGCATGAAACTGGACGCTCATGTTAGCTGAAAGCCGGGTTTCCCAGAACGGAAAACCACGACCGGACTCAGAAACCGATCCGTGTAAAGCAGACCCGGTCATAATCAGGCCCGGATTCGATCACGGATTCGAATCGAATCCGGCAATCCGTTTCATGCTCACGCAGCACAGCCTCATCGCCCTGTCGGTACAGGCCACGGGGCATCACCAGAGATTCGGGTTCGTCCTGCTGCCTCGACTTCAGAGACAAGACATCTTCGAAATCCGCGCTTTTGGTCGAGCGCAGACCGACCAGGTCCGGCTTGCCCGCCCACACCTCGATAATCACGCGGTGTGCTCCGAGCGCAGCGGCCGCTGTGTCGACGCGCTGGCTGAAACCTCTTACCCGACCAAGCACTCGACGGGCTGGTGAGTTTGCGTCATCTCCCTGAAACGCCGGGCTGTCAGGGGCTTCAAGCTGCATGAGGGTCAGACCCCCATCCACAATCGAAGCCGCACAGAAATTGCCAACCAGCACAGCGCGTCCCGCCTGGCTGGTCACCAATTGCGCGACCCATCCATCAGCAACCCAGTTCTGCAGCGGATCAACCCGCTCAGCCCGATACGCGCGACGCATCAGGCTATCAACTTCAAACTGACCGTATGAGTACGTGCGCTGAGCCACCGCATGCCAGGAAGCGGTGCCAGCAGACGAATGTCCGCGCTTGCGTCCCGGTTCAGTCAATGCCTGCGCCGAATGACCCGCCAGCATTGAAAAGCTCGGAAATCCGAAACAGACTTTCAGCCGCCCCAACTCACTCGCCGGTTCATCAATCACCGATCTTGGCTCGCACCACCGGTGCAACAGGTCATTCAACAGCCGCGAACCACTTGCTACTGTCATGCCCCCTGGCAAGCGGGCCTCTTCGCTCACCTCAAGCTCGGCAAGCTGCTGCAGTCGAACCTGCATCCGATCGCGCAAACCGTTCGTCACAAGGCGCACCGATGACAGACTGCTCAATGAGAGCGTTGGGCCGCTGCAGGTCTCTTGCGTGCCGCGACCATCTCCGATGCGATACCCGACACGCCCCGCCCAGCGCCGGGCAAGTTTCGCACTGAATTCAAATTCGGCGGGGTTAAGACAGGCTGGCTCAGCCAGGCGAACAAGCAAGGGTGCGATGAACAATTCCCGGCAACTTACGCTGCCGCGACTGGACATCGGATCTGAAACCCGAACATCGCTCATTCGAAAACTGCGGGCGCGATGCGCGAGCAGACATAGCTCATCCCAATCTGGCGCCTGGACCTCAATCCGGCAACGTTGCAAAGCGATCACAGCCCTTGCGCGGCAGTCGAGCCCACGGGCAAAGGCAAGAATCTGTTGACCGGTGCGCGGATCAGCCGGATCAGCCACGAGCAGTGCATCCCCTCCCTGAGCCTCGTGCAGATACTCGAAAACTCGAGCTGCGGCACGCAGTCCGCCGGTCATCGACAGCACCTGCTGACGATCACTGTCACCGAGCGGGAAGGCGCGCAAGTCAAGCGCTCTGATCTGCGCATCGACCGCAGCCAGATACGCGGTTCGGGCCAATTCGGCAATCTCAAGCTGAGCCTGCCACGGCAGCGCCGAATCAGGCAGTTCGCTGATCAAGCCATGGAGCAAAGACAGCCGGTCATGCTTTTGTACCGACAAACTGGCAATCCACTCGCGACAGCTCGCAGCGTCATGCACCTTCGTTTTCCTGATCGCCGATTCGAATCTCATGACATCCACCAGGCGCGCACTGCACGCACATCAGAATTCCGGGAGTTCGGATCGTGCGCCGAAAAATTCGCGTCTGCAGCCCATCAGACGCCTTTTCCTGACGAACGGCAGCTGAAAGGAGAGCGAGTGGAGCGCGATGCTGGCTTCGATGCTCACAGCCAGATCGCGACAAACTCCTGATCTGCAGGCGTTGCCCGAATGGCTCCGTGCAGCTCGGATCAGCGTGCGTTCAGATCAATCACCAGCCCAGGATCAAAACCGGGATTCTCAAAGACAAGGGGTTCAACAGGCCCATGTCGAGCCGGCAGATCAGCCGCACGCTTTGCGCGTCGCGGATAACCACGCGGATTACAGACGACCTCGGCAGAGCCAACCCGGTAGCGCTGCGTGGTGTGCGTATGGCCATGAATCCAGAGCGTGGCATGCTCAATCAGAGAATCCAGATCGGTCGCGAACGCCGCATTGCTGGCCCAGGCCGCGTAATCCGGATGCACCGAATTCCAGCTTGGCAGATGGTGGCTGACGACCACCGTGTGCCCATCCCACGGCTTAGACAACTGGCAGGCAAGCCATCGCCGGGACCTCGTATGCAACGCGATCCAGTCTTGCCAATCAAAGGCCTGCTCAAGGCCGTCGCGCATGATCCGGATCGCACGAAAGTCCGGCACCATCCGCCTGGATGCCTCGACCGCCTGCTCGACGGACAGATTCAATGGTCGCCCCGGCCGCTCAAACAGTCGGAAATCAGTCCAGAGCGTGCACCCCAGGAAGCGCACACCACCGATCACCTGCGCTGCGTTTTCAAGCAGGTGCACCGAGCATTTCCTGGCAGCCGTTTGCAGCCTTTCGAGAGTGGCGTAGTACTCGCCGTCGTAAAACTCATGGTTACCCGGAATCATCAGGATTTCGCTGTCCGGGAAGGCAGCTCGGGCCCAGCGAGGCGCAAGCTCCCCGTTATGGATATCTCCGGCTAGTACAACGAGATCGGCAGGGATCGGATCCGGCTCAAAGGGCGCGACCTCGATATGCAGATCGGAGAGGATTCGAAGTCGCATCAATGCTCGCCGATCTCGTGGATTGCACGCAGCAACTCGGTTCGGTAAGCGCCCAAGCTCCTACGGACTCGCAGGACGCGGGCTGCGGCGCTTTCATCGCGGCCTGCAGGCTGACTCCAGACCGACTGCGGAAAATGACGGTCATCCCGCCATCTTGGAATCACGTGCCAATGCAGATGCGGAACCATGTTGCCGAAGCTGGCCAGGTTGATCTTGTCAGGCGCCAACCGATCCCGCTGGACACGTTCCACGAGAAAAACGATACGCATCAGATGATCTCGCGCTGCGTCGGCCAGGTCGGTCATTTCGGCCTGATGTGCCTGCCAGATGACCCGCGTGAACCCCGGGTAATCCGGTTCGTCGGCCAGCACGAC
>JAURMJ010000431.1 GCA_030830765.1 Quisquiliibacterium sp. | reverse complement strand
GGCTTGGCACCAAACTGCATGGTGATGTTGGCGGTAGAAATCAAGGTGCTCTATCTCGGGGGTTTCAGAGGGTTAGGTTTCGCTTCGGGCCAATTTCGGGGCAATTTTCAATTTTCCCATCTCGTTCCAATCCCCTTCGCCATCGATCCAGCGAGCGTACCGAGAGAGGAGAATTTGTAACGAGTGACCCAGCTGTTTGGCGATGAAGGCAGGGGTCATCCCGGCCATCAGGCACATGGTTGCGTACGTGTGGCGCGCATTGTACGGAGGACGGTAACGAATACCCAGCGCCTTCAGACTCGGACGCCACTGATGATGCAGGTCACTCGTCTGTTGGATGAACTGCTGACCTTTGCTGGGAGGGAAGCAGAAGGGAAACTCTTTGATGCGTCCTGTCTTGCTACTGACTCGCAGTTCGGCGTATGCCTTGGCAAACTCCAGGGCATGCACAGCCCGGTCATTGAGCAGCACGTACCGATCCTTCTTGAGGGCAACCGTACGACGAACCAGCACACGACGCTTCTCCAGCTCGACGGAACCCCACTGCAGTGCAGCGATCTCGCCCAGGCGCATGCCTGTGTAGAAAGCGAACTCGAAGAAGGCAGCGTAAATACCGCTTGGCCAGTGTTCGGTGGCATACAGCTTGTCGATGATCAGATCAGCCTCTTCCTGAGTGAATGGATCGATGGTCTTTTCCTTGGGACGGGGAATGTCCAGATCCATCAGAGAGTTTCATCGATAGTTGTCAGCTACAGCCGATTCCAAGATGGAGTTCAGCTTGTTCATGGCGTAGAGCTTGAAGCTTCCCCGCTATTAAGCTCTGACGAAGAATTTATCTGAGGGTAGATGTCAAAGTAATGGCCATCAGCTACGCTATGCGCCTTGAACTGCCAAGGAGATGATGGCATGCGGTGGATAGCGTTGGTGCTGGGAGTAGGGCTTCTGTCTGGATGTGGCTCGATGATGCAGTCGAACCTCAACGAGAATGGGTATATCCAGACAGCAGCACTGCAGGTTAGTGCTGAAGAGTGCAGCAAGGCAGGACTGGTTGATAACCAGACTGCTGCAGCGGCTTATTACTTCGCTCGAAGCAATACAGCCGGGGTAAATTATGACCAAGCAAAGTTAGATGCTTATACGAACAAGGCTCGCCGGGAGATTATTGCGTCTGAGTCCATTTGCCAGACGCTCGCCCAAGCAGTAGAGGTTCGCAAGATGGAGGAGCAGCGCTTCCGTCAGAATGTTCAGCGAACTTCACCACCAAGTAATGTTCCTGTACAGACGAACTGCAGTACTTATTTCGGACAGACGCACTGTACAACGTACTAAGGCTTCTTTAAACGGCCCCCTAGTTGGGGCCTTTTCTTTTGGTTGCTTATAACTTCCAGCTTAAACTGCGCCAGTTCCCATCCTCCGAGGATTAAATATGGACTGGTTTAACGCACTGAAGAATATTGCAGTTCCGTCTAGCCCCCCAGCACAAACCACCGATTTCTCCACATTGGCCCCTGTTGAGTGGCAACAGCAGGTAGCGAACTCTGCTGGATTCAATCCCCTTGCTTCTGGTGGTGGGGGTGTTCCGTCAACAATGACAACTGACCCTTCGTTCATGCAAAGCATGTTGGGTTATACCAATAAGGACACTGGTGCCCATCAGCAAGGATGGGGTGGTATGGCTATTAGTGGCTTGAGCGCACTCAGTAATTCCTACATGGGCATGAAGCAGTACGGCCTGGCCAAAGAACAGTTCGCCGAAAGCAAACGTCAGTACAACCAGAACTATGCCGCACAACGAACGCTGACCAACTCTCAGTTGGAAGATCGGCAGCGTGCGCGTGTGGCTTCGAATGCCGGTGCGTATGAGTCGGTGGGCAGCTACATTAACCGTAACGGAGTCAAATAATGGCGATCACCTGGCGCAATGTGGATGCACCCAACTTCACCGGGGCAAACCTCCTGATGCGTGATGCGGGCGACCGTATCGGTACAGGCTTCGACGGCTTTCGCAAAGTGTTCGATGAGAACACTCAGAACCAACAGAAGGCCCTGGAGCAAACCAAGAACTACAACACCGGTCAGTTCCTGGATCGCCTGGCTGGCTATCAAGATTTGGCTGCATTGAAAGCAACTATTAAAAACTGATAAGTAAGTCAGTTCCGTCAGCGGTCTGGAGGATGATCCATCTGGACCTAGTACGTAACGCCAGCGATCTGCGTGGTTGTTCTAATGTTAGGAAAGTTGCGGGAGCGTATCGCCTGCGAGAGCACTGCTCGCGTTTCATCAAGAGTAGAAGATGGACGCTTCTTACCTACTACGAGCGCTCCTACAGCAATGTCTGGGTCATGCCGGGTGAGCCGCGCAACCTGAGCGTAAGTCTGTCCGTGGAGCTCTGAATCTGTACATCAGCGGGCGCTGTCGCCCGCTGATGGCAGTGTCTTACAGCCAGCGCTTCTCCTTGTAATAACGCTCGGCGCCCTCGTGCAGCGGCGCAGTCAGCCCGACGCGAATCATGTCTTCGGCCTTTAGATCGGCAAAGGCTGGATGCAGGCGCTTGAACCTGTCGAGGTTGTCGAATACCGACTTGACCAGCTGATAGACCACCTCCGGGTCGGTCTTGCTGGTGGTCGCCAGCACGGCCTTGCCGCCGATCGATGGAATGGCGCCTTCCACGCCCGGGTAGAGCCCTGCGGGGATTTCCACGGCGCTGTAGTAATCGGCCTTGGCCAGCAGGCTGTCGATCTCGGCGCCCTGCACGGGAATGATCCTGGCCTTTACATTGGTCAAGGCTTCCTGGATCGCACCGCTCGGATGGCCGACCACATAGGTGATGGCGTCAAGGTTGTTGTCACCCAAGGCGGAAGCCATTTCCGCCGGTTTGAGTTCCGCGGCCAGGGCGAAGCTGGCGTTAGTCCAGCCCTTGGCCTGCATGACCTCCTCGAAAGTGTCGCGACTGCCCGAGCCGGGCACGCCGATGTTCACCCGCTTGCCTTCGAGTCCGGCCAGATCGGTGATGCCGCTGTCGTTGCGAACGACCACGGTGAGAATCTCCGACTGCAATGAGAACACCGCGCGCAGTTCGACGGCGCCCTCCTTGTCGAAGGGCGCCAGGCCCTGCAGCGCCTTGTGCTGATGGTCGGACTGGATGAAGCCGAAGTCGTACTCGCCTTTGTGCAACGACACGATGTTGGTCACGCTGCCCGCAGTCGAGGGTGCGTTGCATTTGATGGCGGGCTTCACCTCGGCACGATTGAGGAAGCGGCACACCGACTGGCCGGCGGTGTAATACACGCCGGTCTGCCCGCCGGTGCCGATGGTGACGAAGCGCTCCTGCGCCAGCACGCTGGTGCTTGCCAATGCGCTGGCGAGTGCGCCGGCCAGGGTGATGCCCAGCAGGCTGTTACGGATCTGATGGTTCATTGCGGTTCCCTCTTTTGTTCGTATTTTGGGTAGTTGCACTGCGGTGTCGCCGGCGCAGGAACGATAGACCGCTGTAGTCAGGCGCGCGCGGCGATCACCATGATCTCGACCAGCACCTCGGGGGAGGCCAGGCGCGCCTGTACCGTCGCCCGTGCCGGTGCGCAGCCTGCTGGCAGCCAGTCGCTCCAGACCTCGTTCATGGCGGCGAAGTCGGCGTCGATGTCCTTCAGCCAGATCTGCGCGCTGAGCAGGTTTTCGCGACTGGAGCCGGCGGCGGCCAGCAGCCGGTCGATCTTCGCCAGCACCTCGCGGCTCTGTCCTGCGGCATCCAGGCTGCGGTCGTCCGGCACCTGGCCGGCGAGGAACACAAGGTCTGCATGAACGACTGCGGCGGACATTCGCGGATTGCTCTCGATGCGTTGAACGGGCATATCGGTTTCCTCTTT
>JAURMJ010000051.1 GCA_030830765.1 Quisquiliibacterium sp. | reverse complement strand
GATCATGCGTAATACAGTCATTCTGGTTGATCAGATCCGTCAGGATCTCGCCGATGGACAGCCGACATGGGTTGCAGTCCGAGAATCCGCAGTGCGGCGCTTTCGGCCGATCACCTTGACTGCGGCAGCCTCGATGCTGGCCATGATCCCGCTCTCAAGAGATGTCCTGTGGGGGCCCATGGCGACGGCAATCATGGGGGGGCTGATTGCGGCAACTGTGCTGACGGTACTGTTTGTGCCAGCCCTTTATGTCACCTGGTACCGGGTCCGCAGACCGGCTTCAGATTGAAGACCTGTACACGGCATCGGAGCAGGACCTGTCCGTTTTCAAGTTTTTTCAGGAATCCAGAGGAGCGCTGTTTCCAATGTCTGCACAACTCGACCCGCAAATTGCAACTGCCCTGCCGAAGTTACCTGACTGGGATGTTCCCAACCTGAATCCGGAAAAGGCCAGGAATTTATTGCTCGGACTGGCTCGGGCTCGGGGCGATCTGCCGTTGCCCCAGCCCTTGGCGATCGACGAGCGTCGGATCGCGAGCGATATTCCGGTCCGGGTTTATCGTGGCGCCTCAGGGCAGGTGCCGACGATCGTTTTTTTGCACGGTGGTGGTTTTGTTGCGGGGGATCTGGAAACGCATGATCGTCAGGCGCGCTGGTTAGCTGTCGATATCGGCGCGGTCGTTGTCAGCGTGCACTATCGCCAACCGCCCGAGGCGAAATTTCCAGCTGCAATCAACGATGCGATCGCTGCGACACGCTGGGTCGCTGCGAATATCGAGGAACTCGGCGGAGATTTATGCCGGATCGGGGTTGCTGGGGACAGTGCGGGCGGAAATCTAGCCGCTTGTGTCGCAATTGCCTGCAAGGAGAGTGGTCCTCGGTTGGCTGCGCAATTACTTGTTTATCCGGTCACCGATTGCGCTGGGCATTACCGTGATCCCGGAGTCAATGCCCAATTTCCCTCCAGGCAGCAGAACGCCAGCGGCTATTTTCTCTCAACCGACGTGATGCAGTGGTTCTGTGACCAGTACTTCGCTGACAACGGGCAGGCCATGGACTCCCTGGCATCGCCATTGCGTCACTCTGATTTGTCAGGACTTGCGCCTGCTGTCGTCTGCACCGCGCAGTTTGACCCCTTGCGCGATGAGGGCATTGCCTATGCCAATCGCCTGCGACAGGCTGGAGTCCCGGTTTGCGAACATCTGGGTTCCGGATTGATCCATGGGTACTTCGGCATGGTCGACAGCGTTCTGGCTGCTGGCGAAGAAGGGCGCCGGGTTCGTGGCGACTTTCGGGCCCTGTTGAACAAAGGTGTTGACGCCTGAGGCAGACGGGAGCGCCTATCAGACCTGGAGGCAATGGCCGATCCGTTACAATCGCCGGTTTCGCGGCCGTGGCGGAATTGGTAGACGCACCAGGTTTAGGTCCTGGCGCTGCATAAGCGTGAAGGTTCGAGTCCTTTCGGCCGCACCAGTGACGAGACTCAATCGGCGGAATATCTCTGTCCCGAAGTCGGAATGCATCCCATCGGAAACCCAAGACTATGGCAACTCAACTCGAAACGACCAGCGCACTTGAGCGGCGCATCTCCATGGCTGTCGCCTCGCACGCCATTGAGCGTGAAGTAACCGACCGCCTTCGCAAGCTTTCCCGGACGGTGAAGATGGCAGGTTTCCGTCCAGGCAAGGTGCCGATGAAGATGATCGAGCAGTCCTATGGCCCCCAGGTTCATGCCGAGGTGCTGGGGGATGCCGTCTCCAAGGCGTTTTCCGATGCAGTCGATGAGCACAAGCTGCGTGTTGCCGGTCAGCCCCAGATTGAGCGTCGCGATGATGCAGCGGACGGTGAAATCGGATTTACGGCAACCTTCGAGGTCTATCCAGAAGTTGCGCTTGGCGATGTCTCCACGCTGGAGATTGAAAAGGCCGGCTGCAGCGTCGGTGATGAGGAAGTCCAGAAAACCATCGATATCTTGCGCCGTCAGCGGGCCGGCTGGGAAGCCGTCGAGCGCGCTGCTCAGGACGAAGACCAGGTGACGATCGATTTCATCGGAACCCTTGACGAGGTCGCATTCGATGGCGGGACCGCCAGCGATTTCGCCTTCACCCTTGGGCAGGGTCGGATGCTGCCCGACTTCGAGACAGGCGTGCGCGGCGCCGTGGCCGGTGACAAACGGAGCTTTCCGGTCGCCTTTCCAGCGGACTATGGCTCGCAGGAGCTTGCTGGCAAGACTGCTCAGTTCGAAGTGACGGTCAAAAAGGTCGAACAGCCCGTGCTGCCCGAAGTCGATGCAGAGTTTGCGCGGCAATTTGGCGTTGCTGACGGCGATGTTGAGAAGATGCGGTCCGACATCCGTTCCAATCTGGAACGTGAGGTCTCCCAGCGCGTGCGCAACCGGATCAAACTATCGGTCATGGATGCCTTGCCTGGAATCGCAAGTTTCGAACTTCCCAAGGCGCTGGTCGAATCTGAAAACCAGGCACTGGGTGAACGCGCTCTTGCTGATTTGCAGGCTCGCGGGATCGACATCAAGAACATTCCCATCCCGCCCGATGCCTTTACCGAACAGGCTGAAAAGCGTGTTCGCCTCGGACTGATCGTTGGCGAACTGGTCAAGTCGCAGAACCTGCAGGCCAAGCCCGACCAGATCCGCACGCAGATCGAGGAGTTTGCACAGGCCTACGAAAATCCCGCTGAAGTGATCCGCTACTATTTTAGCGATCGCAACCGCCTCGCTGAAGTCGAAGCACTTGTCGTTGAGCAGAATGTCGTCGACCATGTGCTGTCAAAGGCCAAAGTCAAGGATCAGTCGGTCCCCTTTGATGAACTGATGGGTTCCAACTGATCGTTCAAAGCGGCCATTCTGGGATTGTCTTGGCGTCGATCTGCGAAGCGCAGTTCTGTGGATTGCTGACCGTCTGAGTAAATCGGAGAGTTTCAATGAGCTTTAATTCCATCGTCGAAGATCTTGTGAATGCCCACCTGTCTCAGCGACAGGAGCCCCAGGGTCTTGGCATGGTGCCGATCGTCATCGAGCAAAGCGGCAGGGGAGAGCGTGCCTACGACATCTATTCGCGTCTCTTGCGCGAGCGGGTCGTCTTCCTGGTCGGTCCGGTGATGGACCAGG
>JAURMJ010000430.1 GCA_030830765.1 Quisquiliibacterium sp. | reverse complement strand
TAGATCTGGGTTGACCAGTTCATGTTGCCGGCAACCAGCTGGCCTGAGCCGCGCAGCAAGGGGGCGGCCACCACGTCCTCGATCTCACTACCGATCGCGCGAGCATCGTCCTCAGTCAGTGTTTGTGCAGCCCCTGCGCCAAGCCGGATTCCGGACGCGTTCGTTGAGCCGGGCAGGATGATCATCACGTTGGCCCCGAGGCTGCGAATCTGCGCCTCGACCCGGGCCTGCGCACCGCCGCCGACCGCAATCATCGTGATCACGGCTGCCACGCCGATGATGATGCCGAGCATCGTCAGCATCGAACGCAATTTGTTTACCCGCAGTGCGTTCAGCGCAACCAGCAGCGTGGACAGCCAGTTCATGCGTCCGTCCCGGCCTCGGGGTCGGCAGCCGCTGCTGCGACTGCAGCTGCCTGGCCACCTTCGCCGGCAAGCTGCGCCAGGCTGGCAGACGCTTCACGGGCCTGGTTTCTGGTGTCAGAGATCACGCGTCCGTCGCGGAACAGGATGATCCGGGACGCAAACGCAGCGATGTCGTGCTCATGGGTCACCAGCACGACTGTCATGCCATCGCGATTCAGTTGCTGCAGCAACGCCATCACCTCAAGACTCGTACGCGTATCCAGTGCACCGGTCGGTTCGTCGGCAAGGATCAGCACAGGATCATTGACCAGTGCCCGCGCAATCGCCACACGCTGCTGCTGTCCGCCGGACAACTGGCTTGGATGATGATCAAGACGGTCGCCCAGTCCCACCTGATCGAGCCTGCGCCGCGCTCGTTCAATCCGCTGCTGCTTCGACAGCGACGTGTACAGCAGCGGCAGTTCGACATTTTCAAGGGCTGACGTGCGTGGCAACAGATTGAACTGCTGAAATACAAAGCCAATACGCCGATTCCGGATTTCAGCCAGTGCATCTCGTGAAAGGCTCTCGACCGTCTCGCCGGCAAGCTGGTAGTGGCCTGCATCGGGTCGGTCCAGGCAGCCGACGACATTCATGAACGTCGACTTTCCCGAACCGCTGGGGCCCATCACTGCAACCATTTCGCCGGGCTGGATCTCGACGCTGACCTCACGCAGCGCATGCACGACGGTGTCCCCCATGGCGTAGCGCTTGCTCAGATCCTGCGTGCGGATGATTGGAAGTTGCATCATTGGAACCTGCGAAGTTGCCTGCCGGGAGTTCAGAAGGGCAGGCGCGGGCCCGCATTGCGGGGACCGGTCGTCTTTCCGGTATTCGATCGCATGATGCCGGTGATGACGAGACTGCCTTCGCTGATTTCCTTGCCCGAGACCTCAGTGAAGCTGCCGTCGCTGGCACCGACACGGACTGTGACCGGTCTGGCTTGTCCAGTCTCATCGAGCACGAAGACCCGCCCGGTGCTCGATCGCCTGCCTGCGGTGCGGGCGATCAGTTCAGCATAACGAGACCGCTGCTCCGGGGATAGCATCGCATTGATTCGTTCGCGCAGTTCGCCACGGTTACGCTCGGACAGCCTGGCGCGTTCAGCGGGAGCCGCATTGCGCAGTGCCAGAAACTGGCCTCTCATCGAAGCAAGGATTTCATCAAGCTGCTGCTGTTGTTCAGCATTGAGCTTGAGCTCAGTAATCAGTGATTCACGCAGCCGGACCAATGTGCCGCCGGGCTGGGGCGACCCGGTCTGTCCCGTGCTTGCAGCCTGGTTCCCTGCGCCTGCGCCCTGGGCGCCGCCGGGTTCCCTGAAATCCGGGGGGCGGAAGCGCATGGCCGCGTTGGGTACTTTGAGCACCGACTCACGGGTTTCGGTGACGATGCGCACATTGGCCGTCATTCCGGGGACCAGTGCCAGATCCGGGTTTTTGGCGGAGACGACGACGATATAAGTGACGACGTTCTGCACGCTGGTGGCCGATTTGCGTACCTGCAGGACATCACCCGAGAAACTTCTTCCCGGGAATGCGTCGACGGTGAAGCTTGCTTGCTGGCCCTCACGGATCTTGCCGACTTCGGCTTCATCGATCGACGTATCAACCTGCATGTCTTTGAGGTCGCGGGCCAGCACGAAAAGCTCAGGGGACTGCAAAGTGGCTGCCACCGTCTGGCCGGTGTCCACCGAGCGTTTGATGACCACGCCATTGACGGGGGCGCGAATCGCAGTCCGTTCCAGGTCGATCTGGGCCTGAGCCAATTGCGCCTGACGTTGTCGCACCACAGCTTCGGTGCTGCCCGCCTGGGCCTGCGCAACTTCGAGTTGCGCGCCCGCGGCCTTGACGTCCTCACCGCTCGCATTGAATGCAACCCGCGCTTTGTCCAGTTCGGCGGGCGAGATGAAGGCGCGATCGATCAGCTGCTGCTTGCGGTCAAGGTCACGCTTTGCATCGGCATGGTTGAGCTGGGCTCGCGACAGTCCGGCGCGAGCTGCGCTGATGCCCGCCTTTGCCGTCAGGACCTGCGCGCGGGCAGCCTCCAGATCGGCCTGCGCTTGACGCACGCGCGACTCGAAGGTTTGAGGATCAATCCGCGCAAGCAGCTGCCCCTCACGGACCACCGAGTTGTAGTCGACCAGAATTTCACGGATCTGACCGGAGACCTGGGAGCCGACCTGAACTGAGGTGACCGGATTCAACGTGCCGGTTGCCGAGACGCTGGCGGTGATGGTGCCACGAGCGACTTTGGTGCTGCGGTACTGGACAGCTTCGGCCGGGTCGCTGCCGAGCAGCCAAACCCAGGTCCCGGCAGCAAGGAGCAGAATCACGAGCACAAGCCAAGCGCGTGGCAGGGCGGAAAAGGACGATGTCTTGCTCATGGTGTGCCTGGAGAGTGAAACCCCGGTGTATTCAACGGCTGTTTTGCACGACTCGACCTGACCCGGGTCATTGATTGCCAGAATCGGCAGCAGGGTCCTATCCGAGCAGTGGCCAGACGTCGTTTGAAAACGGCGTGAGCGAGGCTATGCTTTGGACCGCGCAAGTCTCGCCTCAACAGCCTGACAGCAATCCTACAGTTTCCCCTGATTTTGCGGTCGTACCGCAAGCATTGACCCGCACCGTCGCGCATGATTGCGAATCCATGACTCTTTTTAAAGGCCCGACCCTTTGTGTGCTGGAAGACGACATGATCGAACCGAGTCTGATTTCGAGTGTGCTGCTTGAACGCTGACCAGATCCGGCAGCTCCAGGATCTTGGTTATCTGATCCTGCGTGACGTCATTGATCCCGACTGGCTGGCGCAGCTGCGGACGGAAACGCAACGGCTGCTTCGCGCAGAAGGCAGCCTGGCCGGCTCTGAGTTTCGTCCGGAGCCAGGATCGGATCGTCTGGCTAACCTGGTTGGCAAGGGGGAATGCTTCGAGCGCGTCGTAGCCCATCCGCGCATCCTCGAGGCAGTCGAATTGGTGCTCGGAGGCGACTGGAAACTTTCCAGTCTGAACTACCGTGCGGCCCTGCCAGGGGATGCCGGTCTGCAACCTCTGCACTGCGATATGGGTCTGGTGCCGGATGAGCTCGGCGATGCGGTCTTTAATTCTGTCTGGATGCTTGACGACTTCACCGAAGATAATGGGCCAACCCGCTTCGTGCCCGGCTCTCACCGTTCAGGACACATTCCCCAACAGGTGTTGGCCGATCCCTATGCACCGCATCCGCAACAGATGGTCGGACTGGGGAAGGCGGGGGACGTCATCCTGACCAATGCCCACCTGTGGCATGGGGGGACCGCAAATCGCACCGGTCTCGCGCGGCGTTCGCTGCACGGTTTTTATGTGCGAGGCGACAAGCCGCAGCAGCAGTATCAGAAGCGGTTGCTCAGTGCGGAAACCCAGGCACGGATGTCTCCACAAATGCGCCGGATTCTGGCATTGGACGATCCGCGCAATGACATGTTGTCGTCTGAAGGCAGTGGGCGCAGCGGTTTCCTGCGGTAGTTCTGGTCCGCAAAACCGCTGACGCAGCGTCAGTCGCCTGAAATGAAACTGCCCGATTTGCCGCCGTGTTTTTCCATCAGTCGGACGCCCTCGATCACCATGCCGCGGTCCGCAGCTTTGCACATGTCGTAGATGGTCAACAGACCGACCTGCACGGCGGTGAGTGCTTCCATTTCGACGCCGGTCTGGCCGTTGCATTCGACCCGTGCCGTACACACCACTGACGCACTCTGCTCACGAATTTCAAAATCGACCGCAATCCGGGTGATCGAGATCGGATGGCACAGTGGAATCAGTTCCGAGGTGCGTTTTGCACCCATGATCGCGGCGATCCGCGCAATGCCGAGCACGTCGCCTTTTTTGCTCGTGCCCTGAGCGATCAGCGCCAGTGTCTTGGGAAGCATCCGGATCGACCCAGTGGCCACAGCGATCCGATGGGTTGTCTGCTTATCTGCGATGTCGACCATATGGGCCCGCCCGGCCGCGTCGAAATGAGTCAACGGATTATTCATGGTCTCCTCGGTTCAGCCGGATATCATAGCAATCGCGATCTGAAACAGGCTGAATGACAAACTCAATGGCATGATGGGTGGCAGCAGATGACCCGAAGCAAGCAGCAAAAAATGGGTGCGCAGCCTGCCTCTGATCGGGATGACGCGGGCGCTGACCATGGGTACGAGGTGTTCGCAAGACCGCTGATCGCTGCCGTTCTCGCGCTGAGTCTTGGTCTTCAACCGATGGTTTCCACGGCTCAGACAGAAAATCTGCCGCGTCTGGGTGACGCTGGTGGCGATGAGCTTTCCCCGGCCGACGAGCGCCGTCTGGGCGAGTCGATCATGCGCGAAATCCGGCGTGATGCTTCGGTCTCGGACGATGTTGAGATCAATGCCTATCTGAACCAGTTGGTCGGCTCGCTGTCTGAAACAGCGGTTGCCGCGGGCTTCATTTTCGAGCCGTTTCTCGTGCTTGATTCGACGCTCAATGCCTTCGCGTTGCCGGGTGGCTTCATCGGTGTGCACTCCGGGCTGATCGTTGCTTCGCAGGGAGAGTCGGAGCTGGCTTCGGTGCTTGCTCACGAAATCGGCCATGTCACGCAGCGGCATATCGCCCGGATGCTCTCTGACCGGAAGCTTGGTTCGGTTGGAATGATGGCCGCGCTGGTTCTGGCTGCCCTGGCCGCGCGCTCGAGCCCTCAGGGGGCGATGGGAATTGCAACGATGGCGATGGGGGTGCAGCAGCAGAGAATGCTGT
>JAURMJ010000429.1 GCA_030830765.1 Quisquiliibacterium sp. | reverse complement strand
TCCTGACGCACTGCAAAGCCGAAACCGAAACCGAAGCCTGGGCCGGTCAGCGTGGTCGGGCCATCGACGCCCGGGTCGAGCTGATCGGCAGTCATCGCGGCCACGGTCTGTTCGCTGAGCAGTCGCACGCCATCGAGCTGACCGCCACCCATCAGCATACGGGCAAAGCGCAGGTAATCGGACAGCGTGGAAGAAAGACCGCCGCCACCGCTTTGAATGACGTCGGCGCCTGCAGCGCCCTCGTCGAATTTGCCGGTGAACGCGAAGAAACCGGCGTCGTCGGGCATGCCGATCGCCATCCGGTCACGACGTTCGCCGCTCAGATCAAAACTCGTGTCATGCATGCCCAGCGGGCCCAGCACGGTGTCACGAAGAATATCGCCCAGCTTGGCGCCATGCACGGCCTCCACGACCAGACCGAGCACGTCGGTCGAGAAGCCATAGCGGAACGCACTGCCCGGCTCGCAGACCAGCGGCAGGCTGGCCAGCGCCTGCAGCACCTGCGGACGGGTCATCGTGGCCAGGCGCATATCGAGCCCGACCTGCGCGGCCAGCTCGCGGGTGGCCGCGTCCCGGATCTCATTCAGATAGGCAAAGCCCGTGGTGTGGCGCATCAGATCGCGCACGCTGGGCGGGCGCTGTGGCGCTTTGCCACCGGCCAGCGCCAGGCCGGCCAGCTCGGGCAGATAGCGATGGATCGGCGCGTCAATGTCGAGCCTGCCCTGCTCGATGAGCATCATCGCGGCCGTCGTGACCAGCGGCTTGGTCAGCGACGCGATGCGGAACACCGCGTCCTCGCGCATCGGCGCATCACTGTCGCCGCGCAGGCGGCCCACGACCTTGTGCTTGAGCACCCGGCCATCCCGTTCGATATGCACCACCGCGCCGGGGTAGCGCCCGGTGTCGAGGTGGTAGTCGAGTAATTTATCTATGGAGTCTGTCATCATGGTTGCATTATGCGCGACGAACAAAGACAGCGGCGAGTGCTGATTCTTGGTGCGGCCGGCCGCGATTTCCATGTCTTCAACCTGATGTACCGCCATGACCCGTCGGTACAGGTGATGGCGTTCACCGCAGCGCAGATTCCGCACATCGATGATCGGCGGTATCCACGTGAGCTGGCCGGCCCCCTGTACCCGGACGGCATCCCGATCCATCCGCAATCGCAGCTCGAATCGCTGGTGCGCGCGCTGGCCATCGATGAGGTGGTCTTCGCCTACAGCGACGTCAGCCAGATTGAAGTGATGCGCGTTGCTGAACACTGCCTGGCGCTCGGCCCGAAGTTTTCGCTCCCCGGACCGGCTGACACGATGCTGCAGGCGTCGGTGCCGGTCATCGCGGTCTCTGCGGTCCGCACCGGCTGCGGAAAATCACCGTTGTCTCGCTGGCTTGGCACCTGGCTTCGGCAGCAGGGTCTTCGCGTTGCCGTCATCCGCCACCCGATGCCCTACGGCGACCTGCGCCTGCAGCAGGTGCAACGCTTTGGCAGCCCCGCCGATCTGGACGCGGCACGCTGCACTGCTGAAGAACGTGAGGAATATGAAGCGCACATCGAGGCCGGCAATCTGGTGTTCGCAGGCGTTGACTACGGGCAGGTGCTGGCCGCCGCCCAGCGTGAGGCCGACCTGATTGTCTGGGATGGCGGAAACAACGATTTCCCGTTCCTGAAACCGGATCTGCATCTGGTGGTCGTCGACGCGTGGCGTCCCGAACATGCGCGTGGCTGGCATCCAGGCGAGGCCGTGCTGCGGACCGCCGATCTGATCGTCGTCAGTAAAACCGATACAGCCGACCCGGCCTCGACCGCCCGCGCCGCCGAGCTTGCGCACGAGGTGAACCCGCAGGCGCCGATCGTGATGGGGCACTCGCGCATCCAGGCAGATGACCCCGAAGCACTGCGCGGCAAGACCGTGCTGGCCGTGGAAGACGGGCCAACCCTCACGCATGGCGGCATGTCGATCGGCGCGGCAGCCATCGCAGTGCGACAGGCCGGCGGTGAGCTGATTGACCCGCGCCCGTATGCGCCGGCAGCGCTGCAGCAGGTGCTGGCCCACTATCCGAAGCTTGGTCCCGTGCTGCCGGCGCTGGGCTACTCGGATGAGGACCTGGGCCAGCTTGCAGCCACGATCGCAGCGACGCCCTGCGACGTCGTCGCGGTGGGCACACCGATCGACCTGGCCCGGCTGGTCATGGTTCACCAGCCGGTCGTCCGGGTGCGTTATCAATTCGAGGAGGCACAGCCCGGCGCGCTGGTGACTCATCTGCAGAGGTTTCTTGCGAACGTCACTTCACAGCGCGCAACTGTCTCCAGCGCTCAAGCTCCCTCAGCGCAGCAGAAAGATCATAAGGAACGGACATGACCAACAAGGCCCTTTCACCCGAGCGACTGCGCCGCCGGTGTGACCCGGCGCAGTTCTCATTTGAAAGCACGGCCGAGCTGAGCGACGCCCCGCAGATGCTGGGTCAGACGCGGGCCACCGACGCCATTCGATTCGGAGTCGGCATCAAGCAGCCGGGCTACAACCTGTTCGTGGCCGGGCCGCCCGGAGTTGGCCGCCGCACGCTGGTCGAACACCTGCTGGCGCAGACCCCGGCCTCGAACACGCCGCGACGCGACTGGTGCTACGTCAACAACTTTGCCGACCCGCGCCATCCGAAGGCGCTCGGTCTGCCGCCAGGTCGTGCTTCGAAATTGCGCGATGACATGGATCACTGGGTCGCGGAGCTTCGCGATGCAATCCCGGCGGCCTTTGCGACCGATGAGTATCGCGACAAGCTTGGCAGGATCGAAGCGGATTTCAACGAGCGTCAGCAAACGGGCTTTGATTCCATCGGCGAGCGCGCTGCCGCCGACGGCATTGCGCTGCTGCGCACCCCGACCGGATTTTCTTTCGCGCCGCTTTCCGGGCGCGAAATCATGACCACCGAAGAGTTCAACAAGCTCGAGGAGGCCGAGCAGAAGCGTCTGACCGAGAAGATGCGCGAGTACGAGGTCGAGCTCGAAGCGATGGTGCGCCAGCTGATGCAGTGGCGTCGCGAACGGGCCGAAGCCACGAGCACGCTGAACGAGGAGGTCGTCGAATTCGCCGTGGGCCGGATCACCGCCGAACTGCATGACCGCTACAAGGATCTGCCCGAAGTGGCTTCCTATCTGGATGCGGCGCGGGCCGATGTGATTGCGCATGTCGATGACTTTCGCAAGCCGGCCGAAGGCACCGCCGAGGTCGACGGCATGGTCGTGCGCACCGAGGTCGATCTGCATCGCTACAAGGTCAATGTGGTGCTGGCCAGCGAACCGGATGCACCGCCCCCGATCGTCTATGACGATCATCCGACCTACACCAATCTCGTTGGGCGTGTCGAGCATGTCTCGCAGTTCGGCGCACTGATCACCAACTTCACGCTGATCCGCGCGGGCTCGCTGCATCGGGCCAACGGCGGCTACCTGATGGTCGATGCGGTCAAACTGCTGACCCAGCCCTACGCCTGGGAAGGGCTGAAACGCGCGCTGAGCAACCACGAGGTGCGCATTGACTCACTGGCCCAGATCTTCAGCATGGTCTCCACGCTGTCGCTGGAGCCGGAGCCGATTCCGCTGGATGTGAAGGTTGTCCTGTTCGGCCCGGAGCACCTGCAGCCCCTGCTTGAGGCCTATGACCCGGACTTCAGTGGCCTGTTCAAGGTGGTTGCCGAATTTGCCGACGAACTGGACTGGACGCCCGAATCGGCTCAGGCGGCCGCAAAGCTGATCGCAGCCATCGCGGGTCGCCACAAACTGCGTCCGCTGTCCCGCGAAGGCGTCGCTGCAGTCATCGAGGAGTCTTCGCGACTGGCCGGTGATGCGGTGAAGATGTCGCTGCACATGCGCT
>JAURMJ010000428.1 GCA_030830765.1 Quisquiliibacterium sp. | reverse complement strand
CATGCCGGTCTGGATGCTGGCGATCGGCGCGATCTTCTACCGCGAACGGCCAAGTGGCCGTTCAATGCTGGGCGCTGTTCTCTCGCTGGTCGGCGTTGCTGTGGAAATGGAACGCGGCAGTCTCGAGACGCTCGCGCAGGTGCAATTTGTTGCGGGTGACCTGCTGATGCTGGTGGCAATCCTGGGTTGGGCCACCTACAGCTGGTTGCTGGCGCGTCCGCATCCGTTGCTGCGCGGAGCTGCCCGGCCAGACTGGGGCTGGGCCGAAATGCTGCTTGTCCAGACACTGTTCGGCATTGTGTTCGCCGGTGCTGCAGCGGGCGCCGAAGCGGTCGTAGTCGGTGAGCCGATTCACTGGTCACCCTGGGTGCTGCTGGCCTTGCTGTATGTGGCGATTGGGCCGGCCATCATTGCCTACCGAAGCTGGGGCCTGGGCGTTGCCCAGGCCGGTCCGGAGATCGCTGCTTTTTTCAGCAACCTGACGCCGTTGATTGCAGCCGTGTTGTCAGCTGCAGTGCTTGGCGAAGCACCGCAGCTTTATCACGGCGTGGCCTTTGTGCTGATTGTCGCCGGGATCATTGTTTCTTCGCGCCGGCGGTGAGCGTTGCCGCAAACCGTCGCATGCCGGCAATCCAGCGGTCATAGCCGGAGGCTTTGCGCTGGAAGTACTCGACCACCTGCGGATGCGGCAGGATCAGGAACGTCTCGGCATCCATCCCCTTGACCACAACATCCGCCAGGTCGGAGGCCGAGATCACGCCGTCATTGCGAGCGGCTGCCGATCCGGCGCGCCCCTGAATCATCGGTGTGTCGACGGCCTGCGGACACAGCACTGACACCTTGATGCCGGCGTCGCCATGCTGGATCGCCAGCCATTCGGCCAGTGCAATTGCCGCATGCTTGCTGACTGCGTAGGTGGCTGAGGGCAACGAGGTGATCAGGCCCGCCGCCGATGCGGTGTTCAGCAGATAGCCTTCGCCCCGAGCCCGCATGCCGGGCAGCACTGCGCGCGCGGCATAGACATGGGCCATCACATGTACCTGCCAGTTCAGGTTCCAGTCACTGTCCGGTGTCTGCTCTGTGCCATCCCGGATCAGGCCGGCGTTTGAACAGAAGACATCGACCGGGCCGAACTGTTGCTCGGCGCGCGCCACAAGCGCCTGCACGTCCGCCTCATCGCCGACATTGCAGCCGATGCCAATTGCTGGTGCGGCCTTTGTATCCTGTCCCGCAGAGATCTGTGCGGCGAGTTGCTCAAGCGCATCGCGACGATCCGGCAGGTCGGCCAGGACCAGGCCGCGCGGCCCCTCGCTGGCAAAGCGGATTGCCAGGGCCCTGCCGATTCCGCTTGCAGCGCCGGTGATCACGATGTTCTTGTCGTTGAGTTTCATGCTCGCTCCCGATGATTGTTGTGCCGCACATGTTTCTGCAAGCGGAATTTTTTGCAGACTGGCTGTCGTTGCATCTTGGAATCATCCAATACCATGAACTGCAGTCTGCTGGCGCTGCCTGTCGTGCGAACGGTTTCGTGATGCGTTACGCAGCGAAACAGCCAGTTGCAATGCGCAGCGCCGAGCCTGCAACGCTGTGCCCCAGCGGCCAGATTCAGCAGCGAACAATCCATTCAGAGACCGCCGATGACCCGTGCCTGTCTTCCCCCTCGTAATCAGATCACGCCGCCCACGTTCACGATGCCCGCAGGTGCCTGCGATTGTCATGCGCATACGTTCGGTCCTTTTGACCGCTATCCGTTGGCCGAGGACCGCAGCTATTCGCCGCAGGAGTTCGATGGTGCTGCATTCATCGGCCACCTCGACGAGCTTGGTTTTTCACGCGGTGTGCTGGTCACCGGCAGTGCCTGCGGAACCGACAATGGGTCGATCATCGCGGCAATGCGTCAGTACCCGGACCGACTGCGTGGGGTCGTCGTATCCGATGCCGACGTCTCCGATGCGCAACTGGCCAGCTGGCATGCCGATGGCGTGCGCGGGGTGCGGGCTAATCTGTTCAAGATGGACGGCAAGGCGGTCTACCGCAATGGCGTTGGACTGGACGCGCTGCAAAAGCTGGCGCCTCGCATCAAGGCGCTGGGCTGGCATGCGCAGATCTGGGTGCATGCACCGGATCTGATTGAGCTCGATGCACCGCTTCGCGCGCTCGGCGTGCCGCTGGTCATTGATCACATGGGCAGGTTTTCGCCGTCGCGTGGCGTCACGGATCCGGGCTTCGTGCATCTGTGCCGAATGCTGGCCGAAGGGGTCGCCTGGACCAAGATCTCAGGTGCCGATCGCAACACGCTCGCTGGGCCGCCTTATGCCGACATCGATCCGTTTGCGCAGGCTGTGATCGCGGCCAATCCCGAGCGGGTCGTCTGGGGTGCCGACTGGCCGCACATCAACTACTACGAGATGGCTCGCGTGCCTGACGATGGCGAGCTCGTGAACCTGCTTGCGCGCTGGATGCCGGATGAGGCGTTGCGCAACAAGGTGCTGGTCGATAACCCAGCCAGGCTCTACGACTTTTCTTAAGCTGCCTCGCCGCGCTCTTCAAGCCGGCGGCGCAGCGTGCCGCGGTCGGCCTTTCCGGTGCGCCCGAGCGGCAGTTCACTGGCGAAGTGGATTGTGTCGGGCTGTTTGAAGCGTGGCAGCCGTGCGGCCGCGTGGCTCAGCAGCTCGGTCTTGTTGATCACGCAACCATGGCGTGGCACCACAAGCAGATGAATTCGTTCACCGAGCATTGGATCCGAGACGCCGGTGGCCATCACGGCCGCGACCTGAGGGTGGTCGGCGAAAGCGCGCTCGATCTCCATCGGTGACACCTTGTTGCCGCCGCGAGAAATGATTTCCTTGGCCCGACCAGCGAGCTCGACCACGCCGTCTTCGCGCAGTCGCGCAATGTCGCCGGTGCGGAACCAGCCGTCCATGAAGGCGGCCGTCGTCAGTTCCGGGGCGTCGAGATACCCGGTCATCGCAAACGGGGTGCGCAGTTGCAGTTCGCCCGCTTCTCCTGGCGATACCTCTTGACCATTCTCACCAACGATCCGGAAGCGGATCTGCGGCGCTGGCCGGCCGATGCAGCCGGTGAAGCGCGGCCGGTCAGAGGGCAGCAGATAGAAATCATTGCCGCAGGTTTCCGTCAGGCCGTAGGCATTGATCAGTTGCGCATCGGGCAGGACTGATTCGATGTCCGCAGTCAGGCGTGCGTCGAGCGATTCGCCGCCGATCAGCAGCTGGCGAAGCGCCGGGGCGATCAGGGCCTTGGTGGCTGGATCGTTGGAATTCTGCGCCAGCAGTGAGCGCATCATCGTCGGGACAACGCCGACCCGCATGATGTCCCCACGAGCGAGTGCTTCGATGAATTCCGAAGCGGTGAACCGCGCCTGCATCAGCAGCGTGCCCCCGCTGCGCAGCACCAGCAGGCTGAGCCAGTTAGCAAACACGAAGCTCAGATTCAGCACCAGCAAGCTGCGCTGACCGGCCTGAAAATTCGCGAGGCTGTCGATCGTGTCGAGCTTGCCGGCGAAGGCCTGGTGCGACAGCACGACGCCCTTTGGGCGGCCGGTCGACCCCGAGGTGAACAGGATCAGCGCTGCGCCACTCAGCAGCTCGCGCGGCGTCGGCGGATTGAGCGGACCGATGCGTAACTGGCCATGCTGCCGCCAGGATGACGGCAGGCCCGCGTTGGCATCAGCATCGATTGCGATGCGCGCCCCGGTGGCCTGCAGCAGTTCTGCGATCGTGGCGGCCGGATTGGCACGATGCACCGGCACGACGACCGCGCCGGCGTTCCAGATCGCGGCAAAGGCCGCCAGATCAATCGGTGCATTGCTGACCATGACAACAATCGGCTCAGAGGCCTGGACCCCTGCGTCATGCAGTTGCCGGCTCAGTGCGACGATTTGGTCAGCCAGATCTCGATAGCTGATTGAAGAGCCCGCCGATTCGATTGCGGTCGAATCCGCATGTGCGCGGCAGGCAGCCAGAATCATCTGGCCGAGATTCGTTGACATAGGGCTCGATTTTTACAAAGCGAGGGATTGCTCAGGATGATGCGGGTGCTTGGTGCTCAGTGCTCGTTGCTCAGTGCTCGTTGCTCGTTGCTTGATGCTGAGGTACCGCACACCGGGTGGGTGCCAGGGCACTCGAGCACTGGAGCACTGAGGCCAGGCCGGGGGCAGGGTGTCAGCGTCGGGCCGCACCGAAGCGTGCATCCCGCCAGTCAAGTGCCGCACGCAGACCTTTTTCGCGGGCAATATCCATGAAGGCCTGCTTGTCAGGCGAGCCATGTGACTCGATGCCGTGGTCAATATCCAGCCCGACGGTGAGCGCTTCGCGCATGCCTTGAATTTCATAGGCCCGGTTGATCGCGCGCTTGGTCTCGCGCACCAGATCTGGGTCGATGACGGCAACATGGCGGGCCATCGCCATCGCCGCGTCAACATCGGTGCCGGCCGCAACAACACGATTCACGAGACCCAGCCGGTGGGCCTCGGCAGCCGGGATGTTGTCCAGGCCGTTCAGGATGATTTCCTTGGCCTG
>JAURMJ010000427.1 GCA_030830765.1 Quisquiliibacterium sp. | reverse complement strand
GGCGCGGGTTGGCCTGAACCACAGGATGCGCGATGGCCGCCTCGGCGATTGCCGGGAAATCGCCCTCCCCGACTCCAACCTCAGTCAGACTGCCCGGCAGACCCAGCGCTCGAATGAAATCACGGACGACCTGATGCGCAGACTGGCTCGTGTCGCCCAGCGCTTGTGCAATCGGCGCAAGGCGATCACCCAGCGTCTGAGCATTCCACTGCAGTACGGCCGGCAGCAGCACGCACGAGGTTTCGCCATGCGGCACCCCATGACGTGCACCCAGGATGTAGCCAAGCCCATGGCTTGCCCCGAATCTGACTCTGCCCAAAGCCGGTGACACTGCCCAGACCCCTTGAAAACTGAGCCAGCGTGCTTGTTCAGCTTCGGCTGCATCACCGCTTTGAATCGCAGCCTGCGCAGCACGCAGGCCATCGGCCATCAGGCGCAGCCCATCAAGAAACTGGGCGCGATACAGCTCAATGCCGTCGGGAGACAGGAAACCCTCGGCACCATGATCAAGTGTGCGAACCGCCGCCGAGAACCACAGGCGTGACGGCGTTGCCGCAGCAAGCTGTGCGTCGAAAAGGATGGCAACCGGAGCAAGCTGCGGATGGTTGTATCCCTGTTTCTGACGCAATTCTGTGTTCAGCGCGCCGGCAAGCGACGCAAACTCCGCACCGGACAGCGTCGTCGGGATCGCGATGTTCCGGATCCGCCCGACTTTCTCATGGTCTAAATTGCTCGGTCCGTTCAAGGTTGGCAGGGCAAGCGCGCGCAACTGCTCGAGCGTCTGCACCTCATGGGTCAGCGCAGCCTGCACGACCTTGGCCGCATCGATCGGCGTGCCGCCACCGATGCTGACCAGAACATCGGCCTGCGCCGCCCGCGCTGCGTGAATGGCCTCGAGCACGGATTCCTGTGGACCGTGCGCCGGGATACCGCTGTGCAGTCCGACGAACCGATTCCCGAGTGCGTTTCGCAGGCGGCCCTCAAGACCGCTGGCCTCCAACACACTGCGGGAGGCCAGCACGAACGCGCGCTTGCATCCGAGCCGATCAAGTTCCTGGACCAACGCCACCTCGGCCGGCTGACCGGCACGAATACGCTGGGTACGCGCAAATTCATAGACGAATGCTGACATCAGCGAGTCCTGAAAAGATTTTTGAAATTCAGATACAGAGCAATCGAACGGGTCACAGCCATGACGGCGCCGCACTGATCGATGACTCAGGACTCTAACGTCTTTCTGCAACGTCCGCAGACGGCGCCGAGTCTGCTGCCTCGCATCAATCGGCCTGCAGGTCCTCAGGCAGCTCGATCGGCGGCGTTCAATTAAAGACGGGCAAGCTTGAGGGCTTCAGCTCCGGCCTGCCGGTATTCAGCTGACAGTTCGTCAACAAGCTCAGCCACGTCGCAGACCTGTTGCACTGCTGACACCGTGTGACCGGCACTCCACAGATCCACCCAGCGCTTGGGGCCGCGCATCTGGCCGGCATAGGCACTGAACAGCTCGCGTGATTTTTCCTTGGAGATCGGCTGCGAGACCACCTCGGGATCCAGCCCACAGGCCACAATCGATGGCTTCAGAAAATTCGCATCAATGCCGCTGATGCCCCGGGTGAGAAGAATGTCATCGATGCCGCTGTCGACAAGCATCGACTTGTAACGTTCATCCGCCAGCGCCTCGCGCGTCGCGATGAAACGCGTTCCCATCAGCCCCAGGTCGCAGCCCAGCACGCGGGCTGCCAGCAAAGCCTGCCCATCAGAGATTCCGCCAGCCAGCACCAACGGGCCGTCGTAGAACTTGCGCACCGCGCGGGCAAACGACATGCCGTTGGCCCAGCCGGTTTGACCGCCAGCTCCAGCGGTCAGGAGCACCAGCCCGTCAACGCCGGCCTCCAGCGCCTTTTCCGCATGACGCACCGAAGCCACATCGGCCAGCACAAAACAGCCGACATCGTGAAAGCGACCAACATATTTTTGCGGGGAGCCGACACTGGCCAGGACCATCTCGACTTTGTGCTTGATCAGCACCTGTACATCCGCATCGAGCTTTTCAGGATCGGTCCGCATCAGCACGTTGGGGCAGACTGGCGCGGTTGGACCATCGGCGCGCGCACAGGCCTCGGCGATGCGAGTCAGCCAGTCATCGAGTTCAGCCGGTTCACGCGCATTGACGGTCGGAAACGAGCCGATGACTCCATTCAGACAGGCAGCCTTGGTCAGTTCAATGCCCGAGACACGAAGCATGGGAGCTGCAATCAACGGAAGCCGAAGACGCGATGTGATTGATTCAGGCAGGGACACAAAGACTCCAGGTTCCGTTCAGACCGGTTGCATCAGTCAGCGATTGGTCGGGTCAGACGCATCACGAGAACGGTCAGTCAAACGTGCAATCGTCGCCTCAATCTGCGCACGATCCCAGATTCCACCGGGATTGGCACGCGTGGCAAAGCACTGAGCGAAATGCACAAACCGTTCACGACTGACCGACTCCAGGCGTTCAAGCTCGGCCAGCGGATCAACATGATCATCCACGCGCAGATCGAGCTGCGGGTACTCCTCAGTCCCGAAGATCCGCAGGGCAGCGGACTGCTTGCCGCGCTTGTCACCTCCAGCCGCTTCGCCGGCCTGCAGTGCGGCAATCAGCCTGCGCGGAAACGGCAATGCCGACTGCTCCCGATATACGGCCGCGGTGCGCTCGATCACCTGGGGTCCGGCCAGCATGTTACCGGCCACCGAAAAGCTGTCATCGATCAGATGGCCACACCAGGGTACACACGCTGCGCCGGTAAAAGCCGCAATCCGGCCCTTGGCATCCTGCACGTGCAACTGCCGGCTGTCAGCGCCAGGATCTTCGTCGGTCAGCAGATCAATCACCTTCTGCGCGGGCACACCTTCACGCAGCAGTCGCAGACCACGCGGCCCGTAAGTCGGATTGATCAGTGCCTGAGAGGCAAGTGCTCCGATGCCGCCCTCAGCATGCGGGCAAAGCGCTCCGACGGCAAAAAAACGCGTGGCGACAGCAATACCGAAGGCGCCGGTTTCAGGATCACGGGCAACAATTGACCAGGTCATCAGCGTACTCGCAAGAGTCAGTGAAAAACGCGCCCTGCATCAATGACCACGGTCTGACCAGTCGTCGTGCTGCTGCGACACAGGGTCACCACCTGATCGGCACAATCGTCCTTGTCAGCAGCCATGCCGAGCACAGCAGTCTTAGCCGCATATTCAAGTTGGGTTGCACTCAGATTCGCGGTGGCCCGCGTCCCTTCCAGGAGCCCCGGAGCCACGCAGTTGACCAGGGTCTCAGGCGCCAACGCCACGGCCATGCAGCGGGTCAGATGAATCAGACCGGCCTTGGAAACCGCATAGGCAATCGACGACCCGACCGGCACCAACCCGGCAACCGACGCGATATTCACGATCCTGCCCTGCCCTTGTGCCTTCATGATCGGCGCGACAGCCTTGATGCAATGCATCGGACCGGTCAGATTGATGTCAATGATCTTTGACCATTCCTCATGGCTCAGACTGTCCAGATCCTTGAACGCGATCGACTTGTTGTAGGCCGCATCATTGACCAGAATGTCAAGACGCCCGAAATGGGCGACCACCGCCTCGACCATCGAAGCGACCTGAACCGGGTCCGTGACATCGCACTGAAAGGCACGGGCATCAACCTGGTGGTCAGCCGTGAGCTGCGCAGCCACCTGGTTGGCATCATCGATGCTTCGGGCGCAGACCACCGCAATTCGAGCACCGGCCGCAGCCAGCGCATGACAGATCCGCTGACCCAGACCGCCGTTGCCTCCGGTGACTACCGCCACTGCATCACGCAGATCCATCAGGTGCACTCACTCTTCGATGTAACAGTTCAGGCGCTTGAGCGTCGCGTCAATCCAGGCACGGTCTGCCGTGCCGTTCTTGATCGCAGCAATCATCGTTGCCTCGGTCGCCTGCTTGGCACGTGCAGCCGCAAGCAGTCCGGCCACATCGTCATAAGGCACACACAGCACACCATCCTCGTCGCCGATCACCAGATCGCCCGGCTCAATGACCATGCCGTCGATGGCGATCGGTACGTTGATTTCACCCGGACCATCCTTGTACGGTCCGCGATGTGTGACACCGGCAGCAAAGACCGGCATCGACATCTCCGCGATTTCGCCCGCATCACGGATCGCGCCGTTGATCACGACCCCGCCGGCCTGACGAACGATCGCGTCACCGAGCATGATTTCGCCAATCAGCGAATTGGTCAGCTCGCCGCCCCCATCAACAATCAGTACATCCCCGGGCTGCAGCATCTGCAGTGCCTTGTGGATCATCAGATTGTCACCGGGACGGGTCTTGACGGTCAGCGCGGGACCAGCCATCCGACCACCGGCGTGATACGGGCGTAATCGGGCACCGCCAGCCGTCATCCGGCTCATGCAGTCACTGACATTGGCAACCGGGACATCAAGAAACTGGCGCGCCAGCTCAAGATCGACCGCACGGCGCCGTTTGAGAATTCGAAGTCCATTGTTCATGCAAGTCTCCTGTCCGAATCAAGGGCCAGACCAGCGGCAAGCCACCGCCGACCGAATCGGGTCCTCAACTCTGGACCCTTATGCCTTGGGAACGCGATACAACGCGCAGATCTTGTTGCCATCCGGATCGCGCAGATAGGCCAGATACAGCTTGCCAGCCGGGCCTTCACGCACTCCAGGAGGGTCCTCGCAGGTGGAGCCGCCGTTGGCGCAACCAGCCGCGTGAAAGGCCTCAACCTGCTCAGGCGACTGGCAGGCGAAACCGAAGGTGCTGCCGTTGCCAGCCGTTGCCGGCTTGCCATCGATCGGCAGACTGACCGAGAAGACCCCGGCCGGCGTACGCCAGAAGATCCGGTGACGGTCGACATTGCCGGGAGCGATGCCCAGCGTGCCGAGCGCGGCGTCATAGAAGGTCTTCGACCGCTGTAGGTCGTTCGTTCCGATCATGATGTGCGAAAACATGGCGTTGGTTTCCTGGTTGTCAGCTCGCATCGAGCGTGGTGCCAGCGACTATACATCGGGTGACAAGCAGCAATGCTAGGCTCTGGCTCAATCCGTGGACACCAACGCATCATGAAATCCGCCTTCAAGGGCAACAAGCAATCCCTGCCCAGCAAACTCTGTCTGGCTTGCAACCGCCCGATGAGCTGGCGAAAATCCTGGGCAAAGAACTGGGAGCAGGTCAAATATTGCTCGCAGGCTTGCCGACGCGCATCACGGACAAAACAATCGCCCACGCCCTGAATCCTGTGATGAATCACCCAAGCGCCGTGACGCCTCCACGACAGAACGATCATCAACCCGCAGCAGGGATCCGTCATCTCGTGTTGATCCTTGGCGATCAGCTCGATGAGGGATCGAGCGCCTTCGATGATTTCGATCCGCTTCAGGACGTGGTCTGGATGGCTGAAGTTGCCGAGGAATCCACGCATGTGCGCTCGGCCAAGCCGCGTATTGCGATGTTCCTTGCCGCGATGCGCCACTTTGCTCATTCGCTGCGGCTGCGTGGCTGGCGACTGTTCTATTCGCAGCTGACTGATCCGCTGAATCGCGGCACGCTTGCGACCGAGCTTGGCCGAGCGATCGAGATGCTGCGGCCAAAGGCGCTGATCATGACTGCGCCGGGTGACTGGCGTGTGCTCAAAGCACTGCAGGAACAGGCGCGACACTGCGCTTTGCCTCTTGAGCTGCGGGATGATCGGCATTTTCTGATCACGGTGCGCGAGTTCGCCCTGCATGCGCAAGGACGCAAGCAGCTCCGGCTCGAATACTTTTATCGTGAGATGCGCAAGCGCACGGGTCTGCTGATGACCGGCGAGGGACCGGTCGGCGGGCGTTGGAACTTCGACGCAGAGAATCGCAGCGCCTTTGACAAGCGCGGTCCTGGGTCGATTCCGCCCCCGGTTCGGTTTGAACCAGATGCAACCACCCGCGAGGTGATTGCCATGGTTGAACAGCGTTTTGCCGACCACCCCGGATCGCTCGATTCGTTTGCCTGGCCCATGACCCGCGAACAGGCACTGGCCAGCCTGGAGGCATTCATCACCCATCGGCTGCCGCAATTTGGTCGCTACCAGGACGCGATGTGGCAGGGCGAGGTCTGGCTGCATCACTCGCATCTGTCCAGCAGCCTGAACCTGAAGCTGATCAACCCCATGGAGGTCTCGCAGGCAGCTGAGCAGGCCTATCGTGACGGCAAGGCGCCTCTCGAAGCGGTCGAAGGCTTCGTGCGACAGGTGATCGGCTGGCGCGAATATGTACGCGGCATCTACTGGATGCAGATGCCGGACTACCTGCAGCGGAACGCACTGGATGCACACCAGCCCTTGCCCAGGTTCTACTGGACCGGGGACACACCGATGGCCTGCCTGCGCGATGCGATCACGCAGACGCTGGCCCACGGGTATGCGCATCACATTCAGCGTCTGATGGTGACTGGGTTGTATGCGTTGCTGCTCGGCGTCGAACCGACTGAGGTACACGCCTGGTATCTGGGTGTCTATGTCGATGCAGTCGAGTGGGTAGAGCTCCCCAATACACTAGGCATGAGCCAGTTTGCCGATGGCGGGCTGATGGCAAGCAAACCTTACGCGGCAACCGGCAAGTACATCCAGCGCATGAGCAATTACTGCGGCGGCTGCCGGTTCCGCCCAGAGCGCAGCACCGGCGACGATGCCTGCCCGTTCACGACGCTTTACTGGGATTTTCTGCTGCGCAACGAGGCCCAGCTTCGTGGCAACCAGCGCATGGCGCTGCAGGTGCGCAATCTGGATCGACTTGAAGAATCAGCGCGCAATGCCATTCGGGCACAGGCCGAGGCGCTGCGCCGCGAAGGCTGAGCCGCGCGCCGAATCCCTGGAGATTCTCATCAGGCGGTCACATGCACGCCGGGCCGACGGCCGTCATTCCAACGCCCCTCGATCGAGCGCTCGATCTGCGCAGCCAGCTGCAGCAGCAACCCATCCTGACCCTGCGCGGCCTGCGCTTGAATGCCGAACGGCAGTCCATTTTCCTGACTGGCCAGCGGCAGCGAGATCGCGGGAATGCCGCACAGGTTCGACAAGGGCGTGTAGGCAAAGTTACGCCAGAGATTTGCAAACCAGTCATCAACGGAGGGATTGTCGCTGATCGTCAGATATTCGGTCGTGCCCAACGGCGGCGTCGGCAGCGCGGTGATCGGCGTCAGGATGATGTCCCAGTCCTCGAAGAAATTGCCAAAGGCACGTGCCGTGCTGTTGAACACCGACAGCATCTGGAAGCGATCGCTGTACGACAGATCCTTGCCGGCCTCCCAGATGCGGATGTTGATCGGCTCGAAAAGATCCTCCGGAGGCCGATCCAGTCCACGCGAAGCCAATAACCCAGAAATCACCTGCGCAAAATTGCTGACATAACAGGTGGTCTGTGCTGCGAACGCGGCCCGGAAATCCGTCTTGGGCAAGGCCCAGCCGACTTCATGCCCGAGGCTGGCCAGCAAGCTGCCGGCCCGCTCAAGCTCAGCGACCAGGTGCGGTGTGGCCGCGTAATCGCCCCATTCATGCGATAACGCAATGCGCAAGCGGCGCGGATCACGCTCGATCAATTGCGCATAAGGCTCGGGCGGCATCCAGTAGGGCATGAATTCACCAGGCGCCCCGCCACGACAGGCATCCACGAAAACCGCCGTATCGCGCACGCTGCGGCTCTGACAGCCCTGAATGGAGACCAGGCCGGTGATGTCGGACAGATCCGGGGCAATCGAGAACACGCCCCGCGACGTCTTCAGCCCGATATTGCCGTTGAAGCCGGCCGGAATCCGGATCGAGCCGCCGCCATCGGTCGAGTGCGCCATCGGAATGACCCCGGAGGCGACAACCGCCGCGGCCCCAGCCGATGAGCCGCAGGTCGGATAATCGGTATTCCACGGATTGCGGGTGATGTACATCGCCGGGTTTTCAGCCGAACTGCAGACCCCGAACTCCGGTGTTGTGGTTCGGCCGATCAGATTCGGTCCGGCCTTGCGCATCTGCTGCGTCAGAAACGCATCTTCGCCAGCGCGGTTGCCGCGCGTGAAAAAGGAACCTCGCTCCTGCAGCCGGCCTTTCATCGTCGGACCGAGGTCTTTCATCATGAACGGCACCCCCGCGAACGGGCCGCCCGGATTCATGCCGTCGCGCAGCGGATCAGCGAGGACATCGTCGAAGACCTCGACCACCGCACTGAGCTCAGGATTGATCCTCTCGACCGCGGCCGCGGCCTGACGGGCCAACTCGGACGGGCGTAGTTCCGCGTTTTGCACAAGTTGTGCGAGTCCGACCGCATCATGGGTCGCCCATTCATCCCAACTCATCACCGTCTTCACAAAAGATCTCCCCGGCTTTCGATCAAGTCCGATTGTCGCGCAAAGTGCGTAATATCGGCGGGCGTTCGGATCAACTCAGAGTCATCGTATGAAGCAGATTGTGAATTCAGTCATGGCAAGTGAACTGACCACTTCACCAGACTGGCAGAAACATGACTACACAGTCCGTTGGTACGACGCCAATGCGGCCCGACTGGCCCCGACCTACGAGGCCGTTGAGTCGGAACGATTACACGGCTGGTGCCTGGACCTGCTGCCGCCCCCGGGCGCGCGCGTCCTGGACATCGGTGCGGGAACTGGTCGCGACGCCGCCTGGCTGGCGGGTCGTGGCTATTCCGTCGTCGCGGTTGAGCCATCCGAAGGCATGCGGGAGCATGCCATCATGAGGCACGCGAACTTGGCGATCGAATGGATCACAGACTCGCTGCCGGATCTTGAATGCGTACCCGGCACTGCAGCCGGTTCACATGATCAGAAAAGCAATCACCAGGGATTCGGACTGATTCTGCTCAGCGCGGTCTGGCAGCACGTGGCTCCGGCCCACCGCGCGCGCGCCTTCGAGCGCGTGCGCGGATTACTTTCCCCGGGTGGACTGACCATCATCACCCTTCGCTTCGGGCATTCAGCTGACAGTCGCCTGATGTATCAGGTCAGCGAGGAAGAGGTGCTTGAATTGAGCGCTGCACACGGCGGATGGGTTACGCGCAGAGAAAGTCTGCCCGACCGGCAGGGTCGCCCAGATGTAACCTGGACCCAACTGGCCCTTCGCTTCTGAACGGCGGTCTGCGTTCGCCGCTGTGACATGAGCATCGAAGTCCTGACCGATGTCTTCGCGCATTTTTCACTATGAAGGGGCTGGCACTGTAGACAGGGCTGGGATTGGCGATGGTGTTCGGCTACGCTGATCAGCCCGGAGGCACAGTCCGTATCGAATGCCAGCAAGGTGAAGGCACGACGATCTGAATCTAGCTGCCGACTCAATCATCACAGGGATAAGCCTGTGATCGTTTCAACGTACATTGTCTGCAGCCATGGCAACAATCAGCTCTAACGTTCATGACGAGGCGACCAACTACCCCGAGCCGAAGCAAGGCGACTGGATTGCCCGGGACTTTCGATTTCACAGCGGCGAGGTTTTCAGTGAGCTGAAGCTCCACTACCGCACAATCGGCAATCCAAGTGGAGAGCCGGTCCTCGTCCTGCACGGCACCTCCGGATCGGGAGCCAGCATGCTGAACGAGACG
>JAURMJ010000426.1 GCA_030830765.1 Quisquiliibacterium sp. | reverse complement strand
TGCTCCGAAAAATAGGTGCGCTGCCCCAGCGCTAAGCGAAGCGTTTGCAGACCGGTACCTGGATCGATCAACCGCGAGACGACCGCGGCTGTCAGCTGATTGGCATCAGAGATCCGATCATTGCCGATGTAGATGTTTTCCGAGAACAGCTGCGAGAAATTGAAATCCGCAACGCCGGTATCGAAGACCGGGAACGCGCTCTGATCCCGATAGGCCGAACGGACATAAAACAGCCGGGGCTCAAGAGTCTGTCGGGTCTGTTTGCCGAACATCTCGGTGTCGCGCTCGAAGATCAATCCGGCATCCAGCGAGACCGTCGGAACGACACGACTCAGGTCGGTCGGACGCCCCAGATTGCTGTCAAGCTGATAGCTCGACATATGCAGACCGAGCTTTGGCACGACAAACCAGCCTGGCCGAACAATCGGATATGAAATCTTCGGGTTGGCCACCAGTCGGAGACCTTCCGGTGATCCCGGCAAAGACCTGCGGAAATAGGTCGCGTCAAACAGACTTTCGGCGTCGAAGCCCGCCATGTCATATCTGGCCCACCGGGCCCCGATCTGGGGCACGCGTTCATACGGCGGGGCGGCCCGCGCCTCCAGAATATTCTGAAAACGCGTCATGCGGACCTGCACGCCCCAGTCGCCGAAGGTCCGGTTTGCGAGAAAGTCGCGCGGCAGCGAGCGCTCCGAACTGGCCAGAATCGTGCGCGAATAGTCGATGAAATAGTTGTCATCAGAGACCTGCCGCAGGTTGATCAGGCCACTCCAGCCGCCCACATTCGTGAAGCTTTGTTGCAGGGCGGCAAGGTAACGCGTGTCGCCAGTCAGCGCATCATTGGGAGTGATTTCAAAGCGAAGATCACCCAGAGTGCGCGGTTCCATGAAACGCAAGTGGCCGCCCAGTTGCAGACCGCTTCGGGTCATTAGTCTGGGCACCAGCGTCAAATCCCGGTTCGGCGCGATGTTCAGGTAATACGGAACAGACAGCTCCAGGCCGGTCCGCGAATTGACTGCATACGAGGGGGCAAGAAACCCGCTGCGTCGTTGGTTCGAGAGCGGGAATTCGAAGTAAGGCGCCGCCAGCACCTTGCGCCCCATGAAGACCAGACTGCCCCACTGCCCTTCGGCCTCATCGTTGGTCTCGTCGATCGTCATCGAATCGGCCTGCAGATACCAGTCAGGATCCCGGGGATCACAGGTCGTGTAGAGCGCGTCGAACAAAGAGACTTTGTCTGGCCCGAGGAAGTCGACCCGCGAGGCTGCGCCATAACCGCCGTACATCGGCATCTGGAAACGCGGGTGATTGACGCTGCCCTGATTGGCATCAAGCTTGAGACGCAACTGCGGGCCGGTGAAGACATTCCCATCGCGCACAACCCGAACCTGACCGACGCCAACAACTTCGTCATCCTGCTCGTAATAAGTCAGACGATCGCCTCGGATGACTGTGCCGGCACGACGAATCTGTGCCTGACCGGTCAGTGTGGTCTCGCGACTTGCCCGGATCGACAGCACATCCGACTCACCGAACAAGGGCCGACCCTCGCTGACCTGGGCCGCTGATTCGCTTAATTGGCGCTCGAGACGCAACGCGACCCCTTCGCCTGCGGACGCGGAACCCGCGATGCAGAGCGCAGTCAGAACGAAGCTTGCAGAACGGGGAGCGGAGAATGCCATGACGTAGACTCTTATTATAGAAGCCCGTTTCATGCAAACCTGAAATCCGACCCGGCAATGAGCAGCCTCGACCCGACCCAGCCTCCTGAACAGGATCCACGCCGCGAGAAACTGCGCGAATGGCTCGCCAGACTGCCTGCGCGGCATGGCATGCAGATCGAAAGCCTGCGATCTGCCTCTGATGACGCAAGCTTTCGCCGCTATTTTCGCGTGGATACCGATTCGCCGGCTGCCTCACTAATTGTCATGGATGCGCCGCCACCGATGGAGGATGGCCGGCCGTTCGTACATGCAGCCAAGGTACTGGGCGAAGCCGGCATGACTGTCCCGGAGGTGCTCGAAGCCGATCTCGAACACGGTTTTCTGCTGCTTCAGGATTTCGGCGACTGCACCTATCTGCAGGCCCTGAATGATGATAGTGCCGACGTGCTTTACGCTGAAGCCAGCAAGGCGCTGATCAAGGCGCAAAGCGCAAGCCGCCCTGGAGTCTTCGCAGACTATGATCGCGACCTGCTGATGCGTGAAATGATGCTCTTTCCCGAGTGGTACGTCAGCAGGCACAAAGGCGTCGAGCTGAGCGCGGCCGAGCTTCAGACCCTGCACACGACCTTCGAGACCCTGGTGTCCTCGAATCTGGCCCAGCCAGCGGTCTACGTGCATCGCGACTATCACTCGCGCAATCTGATGCTGATTCCTGGCACCGGCAATCCAGGAGTTCTTGATTTCCAGGATGCCGTGCATGGCCCCATCACCTACGACCTGGTGTCGCTGTTCCGCGATGCCTATCTGAGCTGGCCTGAAGAGCGGGTACTCGACTGGACAATCCGTCACTGGGAGCGAGCCCGGGCAGCCGGGTTGCCGGTACATCGTCACTTCGATGACTTTTATCGCGACTTCGAATGGATGGGTCTGCAGCGGCACCTGAAGGTGCTGGGCATCTTTGCGCGTCTCTATCATCGCGACGGCAAGAATCGCTATCTTTCGGACTTGCCCCTGGTGCTCGAATACACGCTGAAAACCGCCTCCCGGTATCACGCGCTGGCACCGCTGCTGCGTCTGATCGAGCGCATCGAGGAACACAAGCCGGCTGTCGGCTACACGTTCTGAGCCGGATTGATCCAGATGCGCGCGATGATTCTCGCAGCCGGTCGTGGCGAGCGCATGCGACCGCTCACCGACCACTGTCCCAAGCCGCTGCTGCAAGTCGGCGGCCGCCCGCTGATCGTCTGGCATATCGAACGCCTCGCGGCCGCGGGCTTTCGCCAGATTGTCATCAACCATGCGCATCTGGGCGAGATGCTCAAGGAGGCGCTGCAGGATGGTTCGCGCTGGGGGGTGCGGATCCTCTGGTCGCACGAAGAGCAGGCGCTGGAAACAGCCGGCGGCATTGCCAACGCACTGGACGTGCTCGGCCACGAGCCCTTCCTGGTCGTCAATGGCGACATCTGGTGTGACTTCGAGTTCAGACGCGCACTGACGATCGGCGAGCAGATGCGCGCCGCCAGGCTGCGTGCCTGGTGCGTGCTGGTCGA
>JAURMJ010000425.1 GCA_030830765.1 Quisquiliibacterium sp. | reverse complement strand
GACGGCAAGGTGCAGGCCACGAAAGTTGGCGCACTGACCAAGGGCCAGTTAAAAGCATTCCTTGATGAGGTTGTTTGAGGATTGAAGAAGGTTGATTGCCAGGCCGGTTCCTGTCTCGCAGGGACCGGCCCAGCGGAAATTCAAAACGCTCCTCTCGTGGGACTCATCGTGTGGATAATGATGAGGCGATCAGCCATTGGACGCAGCACCTTTAATACATGACTGGACGATGCCCCCCTATCGTGTTAGCTTATTGCCATTCAAGCCCGAGTTTCCAACCGGCGCCAAAAGCATCCCAGAATTACCATAGGCCAGGAATTGCTCCTGACCAGACTGAATAAATAAAACACAAGCTCCTGCAGCCCAACCAGGCGCAGGTTCCTATTCATCATAAAAACGAGTTCCACAAACTCTTTCTGGCAAAAAACCATCCTCCCTCAAGCCCAAAAGGCTCTCAAACTGAATTGAATCCATGAACCTGACTGAACTCAAACAAAAATCGGTTTCCGAATTATTGGAGATTGCAAACGAAATGGGGCTGGACGGCGTTGCCCGCTCACGCAGGCAAGACGTCATATTTTCCATCCTGAAAGCTCATGCAAAGAACGGCGAAGCCATTTTTGGTGACGGCGTACTGGAGATACTGCAGGATGGTTTTGGTTTTCTGCGCTCCGCGGACAGCTCTTACCTGGCAGGACCGGACGATATTTACGTCTCACCAAGCCAGATTCGACGCTTTTCACTGCGCACGGGCGACATGCTCACTGGCAAAATCAGGCCGCCAAAGGACAGCGAGCGCTATTTTGCACTGCTGAAGGTCCAGGAACTTAATTACGAGTCTCCAGATGCTGCCAAGCAGAAAATCCTGTTTGAAAACCTGACGGCCGAGTTTCCCCGGGAGCAACTGAAGCTCGAACGCGGCACAGGAAGCACAGAAGATATCACTGCCCGAATCATCGAGCTGGTTGCGCCTATCGGCAAAGGCCAGCGCGGCCTGGTAGTGTCGCCACCAAAGGCCGGCAAGACCATCATGCTGCAGAATATTGCCACCAGTATTCGGGCAAATAATCCAGACTGCAAAATGATCATCCTGTTGATCGACGAGCGCCCGGAAGAAGTAACCGAGATGCAAAGGTCTGTTGATGCCGAAGTGATCTCCAGCACATTTGACGAACCGGCATCACGGCATGTCCAGGTGGCTGAAATGGTAATCGAACGTGCCAAACGCCTGGTGGAGCACAAGCTGGACGTGGTTATCCTGCTGGATTCCATTACCCGCCTGGCCCGCGCCTATAACACCGTGGTCCCCGCATCCGGCAAGGTGTTGACCGGTGGTGTTGATGCCAATGCGCTGCAGCGCCCGAAGCGTTTCTTTGGTGCTGCCCGAAACGTCGAAGAGGGGGGCTCACTGACCATCATCGCCACCGCGCTCATCGACACTGGCAGTCGCATGGACGAGGTGATCTACGAGGAATTCAAAGGCACCGGCAATATGGAACTGCATCTTGACCGGCGCATGATGGAAAAGCGGGTCTATCCGGCGATCAACATCTCGCGATCGGGCACCCGTCGCGAGGAATTGCTGATCAAAAATGACTCGCTGCAGAAGATCTGGATTCTGCGCAAACTGCTGCACGACATGGATGAGATCGCCGCCATGGAGTTCCTGCTCGACAAGATGCGTCAGACCAAGAGCAACCAGGAATTCTTCGAACTCATGAGGCGTGGCGCATAACTCCAGACTGTCCCAGCGGATTCGTTTTGGCTGGAGTCAGCCCAGTTGCTTGTCCCTGGTGAGGCAGGAAGCCGAACCTTGGCCACCCCGCCCTTTGCAACAATGGCGAAAAATCTCTTATAATCATGAGCTTGCCCGTATTCGCCTGCACATTTTCGCGGGCGGGCGGTTGCAGCGCTAAAAGGATTGAGCATGAAGGAAGGTATTCACCCCGACTACCGCGAAGTTGTCTTTGTTGACGTTTCGACGGGTTTCAAATTCACCACTCGTTCGACCGTGAACACGCGCGAAACGATCAAGATGGATGACGGCCAGGAGTATCCGATGTTCAAGCTGGACATCTCCTCGGACTCACATCCGTTTTACACCGGCGCCCAGCAGCGGATCCTCGAGACCGGTCGCGTCGAGAAGTTCCGTCAGAAGTTTGCCCGAACCGGTCGGACCGCCTGATCTGTTTCACGCAGAGTGGCCTTGTTCTGATCCCTCCCTTTGCTTCCCGGCACCTTGCGCGCAACGCGCCTGGAGCAGCTGCGGAAACAGATCAAGGGGGCTGAAAGGAGCATCGCGGGTATCAAAGAGGGCAGCGCAAGCTGCCTTTTTTGTTTTGTTTTCATGTTGATCTGATGCGCCCATTCCTCGTCACCGAGTTGCAGGCTGGCAAACTGCCCCGACTGGGGATTCTTGCGCTGACCCTGCTCTACATCATCCCCGGTTTCGTTGGACGTGACCCGTGGCGATACGATGACGCAGCCGGATTCGGCGTTGCGCTGACGATGATGCGTGGCACCCTGGCCGACTGGCTGATGCCGAACATCGCCGGCGCCCCGGCTCCGGAAGAAGGTCCTCTACCCTTCTGGATCGCAGCCACAATCGAACAACTGTTACCGGCACTCACCGAACACGCGGTGACCCGCGCCACGGCAGCTGCCGGCATCCTGCTGCTGCTGGTCAGCTTCTGGTACGGCACGTACACACTGTTCAAGCGACCTGGTCTGATGCCCAGCGACCCGTTCGGTGCAGCCGCAAGCCGAATCGACTTCGGTCGTGCGATCGCCGACTCGGCGCTACTGATCCTGATGGGTACCCTGGGCGTGATTGCCCGGATGCACGAGACGACGACACAGGCCGCCCAGCTGACGCTGTACGGCCTGTTTCTTTACGGCGCTGCCATCGCCTTGGCCAGACCGACCCTGGGCGGCCTGATTGCAGGCGCGGCCATCGGAGCCAGCATTGCCACCCGCGGACTGATTCCAGCAACCGGCATGCTGGCCTGTGCGCTGCTCTTGCCTGCCGTATCGCCAGCCTACCGTTTGATCGGCAGGCGCTGGCTTGCCGTTCTGTCAGCCGTAGCCATCCCGACTGGCGTTGCCTGGCCTCTTGCCTTGTTGCTCTACGACGATGCCAGCCGGATTCATCTGATCCAATGGCTGGACTGGAATCGGGCGCAGCTCAGCGGCATCGGAGTCAAGGGCCTGCTCTACCTGGGTCGAACCCTGCCCTGGTACTTCTGGCCCGCCTGGCCGATGGCCATCTGGGCTGCGATTCGCTGGCGCGGTCGTTTCAGTGAGCCAGCAGTCGCGTTGCCCCTGGTCAGTCTGCTCACCAGCAGTCTTGCCGTACTCGTGACCATTGAGGCCCGCGAGCGCGATCTGCTGACCATCGCGTTGCCGCTGGCCATGTTGGCGGCGGTCGGATTGCCCACTTTGCTGCGCAGCGTGATTTCACTGATCGACTGGTTCTCGGTCATGACATACAGCCTGATCGGCATTGCGCTCTGGGCTTACTGGATCGCAATGGTCACCGGCTATCCGCCCCGGATGGCCTTCAGCGTTGAGCGCGTTTCCCCGGGCTTTGAGCATGGCCCGATTGCCGTTGACCTGGTGCTCGGACTCGCTGCAACACTCGCCTGGATATGGCTGGTTCGCTGGCGAATTTCGCGACGACCGCCGATGATCTGGCGAGCCGTCATGCTGTCCTGCGGCGGCCTGGTACTGACCTGGTTCCTGCTGATGACGCTGTGGCTTCCAACCTTTAATGCCCGGAACACGTATCGAGATGTGGCGCGTTCGCTGCTCGAGGCCCTGCCGCAGAACTACGATTGCATCAACACACACGATGTGGGTGGCGCCAAACGTGCAAGTCTCTATTACTTCGCAAATCTGCGATTTGCAGGTCCCGAACGTCAGTGCGGATGGATCCTGCGCCAAGATGATGGTCCGCTCGCCCGGATCATCGCGCCGGTCGAACCAGGCTGGACGCTCGTCTGGGAAGGCCGACGGCCACGGGACGATGATGAGCGCCTCCGACTGCTGCGCAGAAACCTCTGAGCAATCCTGATGATGTCGATGCGCCGCGAAATCCTGCGTCTGGCCTGGCCAGTGTTCATCGCCCAGCTCGCTG
>JAURMJ010000050.1 GCA_030830765.1 Quisquiliibacterium sp. | reverse complement strand
GAGCGCTGCCTGATTCTGCGTCCCTGGGCGTGCGTCCCGCGTCGACCCGCCAACAAGCCGTTGGCTGCATCGCTGGCTGCATCACATAGATGACGTGTTCCCAGAGCTCGTAGCAAGGCTGATCACCCCCCTGGATCAACCGGGATGCCCGTCAAGGCTCCCGGTTGGCCAGTGCCTCGCCTCAGACAGCCAGATTGACTGTCACCGCCTTGACCTGCGTGAAGCTGTCCAGCATGCCCTCAAGCGCGAATTCACGCCCGATCCCGCTCTGTTTGACGCCGCCATAGGGTTGCCCCAACGACTGACCAAGCCCCTGATTAACCTGCACCCAGCCGGCTTGAATTGAGTGCGCAGCGCGCAGCGCACGTCCGACATCGCGCGTCCAGACATAAGCGGCCAGTCCATAGTGGGAGTCGTTGGCCATGCGCAGCACCTCGGCCTCATCGCGCCAGCGGATCGCCACCAAAACCGGGCCAAAGATTTCCTCGCGTGCGAGTCGCCAGTCGTTCGAGTCCTGCGCAAACACGGTGGGCACCGTATAAAAGCCTTTGGACAACGGCCCTTCCGTGGGCGGCAAGCCCCCTGTGATCAGGCGTGCCTGCGGGTTTTCGAGCCCCTCGCGTACGTAGCTGCAGACGCGACGGAACTGCTTTTCGTTGATCACGGTGCCAACATCGGTGGCCTCATCCAACGGATCGCCCATGCGCAGCGCGGACGCCTTGTCGGCCACCTGCTGGACGAAATCATCGAAGATGCTGTCATGCACGAACAGGCGCGAGCCGGCCGTGCAGGACTGGCTCTGCCGCGTGAAGCGCATTGACGACAGCACCCCATCGATGACCCAAGGTTCATTGGCATCCGGGTAGACGATCGACGGACTCTTGCCGCCCAGCTCCAGCGAGACCGGTACGATGCGATCGGCTGCGGCACGCATGATCAGCTTGCCGACATCAGTCGAACCGGTAAAGGACAGCTTGTGCACCCCGGGATGACCAGAAAGCGCCGCGCCAGCCTCCTCACCCAATCCGGTCACGACGTTGATGACGCCGGGCGGCAGGATTTCATTGCAGACCTCGGCCACGATCAACGGGGCCAGCGAGGCATCCTCGGCGGTCTTGAGCACGATTGTGTTGCCGGCGCACAGTGCCGGGGCGATCTTCAGCGCTGACAGCGACGCCGGTGCATTCCAGGGCACGATGGCCCCGACAATGCCGATCGGTTCGCGGCGCGTGTAGCTGAGCACCTGCTCGCCAAGCGGAATCGTCTGACCTTTGAGCTCACCGGCAATGCCGCCAAAGTAGCGAAAGATATCAACCGTGCTGGCCGCCTCGGGTCGGCTCTGTGTGCGTAATGCATTGCCGGTTTCGCGGGCAATCATCTGCGCAAGTTCCTCCTGGCGCTGGGCCAGACGATCGGCAACCTGACTGAGCAAGCGACCACGCTCGCGCGGCACCATCCGACTCCAGGACGGGAAGGCCCGGGTTGCAGCAGCGACCGCCAGCTCAACATCCTGGGCTGCGCCCCGTGGGATCGTGCCGAACTGCTCGCGATTGGCCGGATTCTGAACCGGCAACACCTGCCCGGAAATTGAATCAACCCATTGACCGTCGATCAGCATTTTTGCTTGTTGCATCGTAAGACTCCTTGCAGGTTCAGTAATGGCGCTCAGGCCAGGCCGGCATCCATGCTAACGGATGCGAGCAACCATCCGCAGAGCGATCGCTCCGGCGACCAGCCCCCAGAAGGCTGAACCGATCCCAAGCAGCGAAACTCCGGAGGCGGTCACCAGAAAAGTGATCAGCGCGGGCTCCCGTTCACGCTCATTGGCCATCGCAGTGGCCAAGCCGTTGCCAATCGTACCCAACAGCGCAATTCCGGCGATGGCCAGAACCAGCTCCTTGGGAAAGGCCGCAAACAGCGAACCAACCGTGGCACCGAAAAGTCCGATCAGCAGATAAAACCCACCGGCCGCCACCGCCGCCACATACCGACGGGCTGGGTCCTCGTGCGCCTCACGACCCATGCAGATCGCCGCAGTGATTGCCGCAAGGTTCAGTGCATAAGCCCCGAAGGGCGCAAGCAGCATCGTAGCGACACCTGTCCAGCCAATCAGCGGTGATATCGGCAGCTGATATCCAGAGGCACGAATCACCGCCACGCCAGGCACATTTTGAGACGCCATCGTGACCACGAACAATGGCAATGCAACCCCAAACACGGCATGCAGCGACAAGGAAGGCATCGTGAACACCGGCTCAGTCAATGACAAGCTGACCACACTCAGACCGAGCGCACCGTCGAACCAGGCAACCATCAATCCAACGACCAGGGCGCCTGGAACTGCATAGCGGGGTCGAAGTCGCCGCAGGGCAAGATAACTCGCCAGCATCGAGAGCACCATCCAGGGTCGCGTACCCATCGCACCGAAAGCCTGCAACCCAAAGCGCAGCAGCACACCAGCAAGAAGCCCGGAGGCCAATGCGATCGGAATTCGATTGATTGTGCGCTCGAACAGGCCAGAAAATCCGCTGATGCAGATCAGCAGCGCTGACAACAAGAATGCTCCGGTCGCCTCGGCCAGCGAGACCCCGGAGACCGCGGTGATCAGCATGGCTGCCCCGGGGGTGGACCACGCCGTGACGACCGGCACGCGATAACGCAGTGACAGAAGAATGCAGGTTAACCCCATCCCCAGGCCGAGCGCGCCCATCCAGGAGCCGATCTCACGTGGCCCGGCACCAGCGGCCTCAGCCGCCTGAAAGACGATGACCGCTGAACTGGTGAAACCTACCAGAACCGTGACAAATCCGGCCACTAGCGCCGACAGTGACGCGTCGCGAATCAGGCTGCGCATCGGATCAGTCAGTGTGAACCGATAGCTGCATGCAACCAGAGGGCAGCGCGGCAGGCCAACTACAGCGATACATCGACATGCTCCAGGTGCTCCGGGACGTGGACCGGCCAGCCAAGCGACTCCTGAATGCGAATGCGCAAGGCCTCGCTGGCATTAGGCTCGCCATGACACAGGTAGACCTGGCTGGGCACTTTCTCGAACTTGCGCAACCAGGCCAGCATCTCGTCAGCATCGGCATGGGCCGAATAGCTGTCGATATTGCTCACCTGCGCTCTCACCTCGTACCACTGACCGTGAATCTTGACTTCCTTGGCACCGTTGACGAGCTTTTCTCCGCGAGTGCCGCCAGCCTGAAACCCGACGAACAGAAGATGGTTGCGCGGGTCCGGCGCAATCTGTTTCAGGTGATGAAGAACCCGACCACCTGTGGCCATGCCACTGGCCGAGATGATCACTGACGGCATGTGCATTTGGGCAATCGACTTGGACTCTTCAGGGGTACGCATCAGACGCACGGTGTCATACATCCCCCGCACTTCGCCCACCGTGAGCCGATGAAATCTGCGATAGCGTCGATAAATCTGCGTCGTGTTGATCGCCATCGGGCTGTCCAGAAACACGGGCAGTCTTGGAATTTCACCGCGTTGCATCAGCCGATAAATGGCAAGCATCACAGTCTGTGCACGCCCCACCGCAAACGACGGAATCAGCACGGTGCCGCCGCGCGCCGCAGTCTCCCGGATCACCTCTCCGATCCGATGTTCGCCGTCGCTCTGGTCATGCTGACGATCTCCGTAGGTTGACTCGAGGATCAAGGTGTCGGCTTGTTTCACCGCGGCCGGTGCGCGCATCAACGAATCATGGGGGCGGCCCAGATCGCCGGAAAAAACCAAGGTGCGCTTGCCTCGCCGCAGACTGACAATCGAAGCCCCCAGCAGATGGCCAGCCGGTAGCAGCTTACCCATCAGACCCTCGTCGAGTTGAAATTCCTCATCAAACTCGACCTCGCTGAACAGATCCATCGCGCGCTCAGCATCTCGCATCGTGTAAAGCGGTTTGGCGACCGCATGCTTGGAAAACCCGTGACGATTCGCAAATTCAGCCTCGTCCTCCTGCAGATGGGCGCTGTCGCGCAACAGGATCTCGCAAAGCTCCCGCGTGGCCGGCGTCGCATAGATCGGCCCGCGATAACCGTCTCGCACCAGTGCCGGCAGATAACCGCTGTGATCCAGATGGGCATGGCTGAGCACGACCGCGTCGATACGGCGCGGAGCAATCGGAAACTTTGCCCAATTGCGCAACCGCAGCTGCTTGAACCCCTGAAAGAGACCGCAGTCCAGGAGGATTTTCCGGGAGCCCGTCTCCAGCAGATAACGCGAGCCAGTAACCGTGCCTGCTGCGCCGGCGAAGGTGAGTTTCATCATTGATCAATCCTTGCGAGAGCAGGTGACAACTTTGATGTTACGCCACCGCTCTATGTCCTCGCCGGAACTGCGGTTCACTGCTCACCGCGATCAGGATCGAAGGGCTCCCACCCCTGCAACTCGGCCAGGCGACGCACGACCCACTGTGCCTCCGCCTGATCAACCAGATCGGCCTCGGTCAGGCCGGCGTGAATACGCTCAAGCACATCGCTTTGCGCCAGACCCAGATCGAAGAGTTGAGCGCTCGCGGTCTCGGTCAGCATCTGCGCCAAGTCTTCACACAACTCATAGCGCGTCAGGATCTGCTGATACGGCTCGGTCGGTTTGATGCGCCCGGGCGGCACGAACAGATCAATGAACGAGCGCGGAACAACGATCTGGTTCTCATCGGTCATGACCGCGCCCCGCCCTGCTTACTGGAAGAATTCTTTCACCTTGTCCAGCCAGCCGCGCGTCTGCGGGCTGTGCTTCGGGTCTTCGAGGGACGCCTCAAGATCGCGCAGCAACTGCTTTTGCTTGTCGTTGAGTCGTACCGGTGTCTCAACGATCACGTGCATATAAAGATCGCCCGGGTAGCTTGACCGGACCCCCTTGATTCCCTTGCCGCGCAACCGGAAGGTCTTGCCGGTCTGTGTGCCTTCGGGCAGTTCGATCTCGGCTTTGCCTGACAACGTCGGCACCTCAACCTTCCCACCCAGTGCGGCGGTCACCATCGAGATCGGAATCTGGCAATGCAGATCGTCGCCATCACGCTCGAAAACCGAATGCTCCTTGACGCGGATCTCAACGTATAGATCGCCTGACGGCCCCCCGTTGATGCCAGGTTCACCGTTCCCGGCCGAGCGGATGCGCATGCCGTCATCGATCCCCGCGGGAATCCGCACTTCGAGTGTCTTGGTCTTCTTGACCCGACCAAGCCCATCACAGCTCTTGCACGGATCCGGAATGACCTTGCCCGAGCCATGACAGGTCGGACAGGTTTGCTGGATCGAGAAGAAACCCTGCTGCATCCGCACCTGACCCTGACCGCCGCAGGTATGGCAGGCCTTGGCTTTGGTCCCCGGCTTGGCACCGGTGCCATGACAGGGCTCGCAGCTTTCCCAGCTGGGCACACGGATCTCGGTGGTGTACCCGTTGGCGGCCTGCTCAAGCGTGACCTCCATCGAGTAGCGCAGATCGGCACCGCGATAGACCTTGCTGCGTCCACCCCGCGCACCACCCGCGGCTCCAAAGATATCGCCGAAGATGTCACCGAACACATCGGAGAAGCCGCCGTGGGCACCCTGCCCGCCCCCTCCCATGCTGGGATCGACCCCGGCATGACCAAAGCGGTCGTAGGCCTCACGCTTTTGCGCATCGGTCAGGATCTCGTAGGCCTCCTTGGCCTCCTTGAACTTTTCCTCAGCTTCCTTGTTGTCCGGATTGCGGTCCGGGTGGTACTTCATCGCGAGCTTGCGATAGGACTTCTTGAGCTCTTCTTCACTCGCGTTCTTGGCAACCCCAAGGACTTCGTAATAATCGCGTTTGGCCATGTTTTTCTAAGTCAAAACGGCCTGCGACCTTTCGATCGCAAGCCGAGGCTTCAATCGGAGCCCCATGAGGGCTCCGTCGGGGGCTGCGCCACTGCGACATCAGCCGTCCCGCTTGACTTCCTTGAAGTCGGCATCAACGACGTCGTCAGCCTGCGCGCGCTGACCCGACGCACCGCCCGCTGCAGATCCTTCGCCGGGTGCTCCACCAGCGCCCTGCTCGGCCTGCATCTTCGCGTACATCATCTCGCCCAGCTTCTGCGGGGCCTGCATCAGCGCGTTGGACTTGGCCTCGATGTCCTCCTTGTCGTCGGACTTCAAAGACTCCTCGGCAGCCTTCAGCGCTTCCTCGATCTTGGCCTTCTCGTCGGCTTCGATCTTGTCACCATATTCCTCGAGTGACTTCTTCACCGAATGAACCATCGAATCGGCCTGATTGCGTGCATCGGCCAGCTCGCGACGCTTGTGATCCTCGGCCGCATTGACTTCGGCGTCCTGAACCATCTGATCGATCTCGGCCTCGGACAGCCCCGAGTTGGCCTTGATGGTGATCTTGTTCTCCTTGCCGGTCGCCTTGTCCTTGGCCGACACATGCAGGATGCCGTTGGCATCGATGTCGAAGGTGACTTCGATCTGCGGCGTACCACGCGATGCCGGCGGAATGCCCTCCAGGTTGAACTCGCCAAGCAACTTGTTGCCGGCTGCCATTTCGCGTTCGCCCTGGAACACTTTGATCGTGACCGCCGGCTGATTGTCGTCCGCCGTGGAGAACACCTGCGAGTGCTTGGTCGGAATCGTGGTGTTGCGCTTGATCATCGCAGTCATGACGCCGCCCAGCGTCTCGATCCCGAGCGACAGCGGGGTGACGTCCAGCAGCAGTACATCCTTGCGGTCACCAGCAAGCACCGAGCCCTGCACTGCAGCACCAACGGCCACCGCCTCGTCAGGGTTCACATCCTTGCGTGGCTCCTGACCAAAGAACTCCTGAACCTTGGACTGAACCTTGGGCATCCGGGTCATGCCGCCGACCAGGATCACGTCCTGAATGTCGGAAGCCTTCAGGCCCGCATCCTTGAGCGCCAGGCGGCAGGGCTCGATCGTGCGCTCGATCAGTTCATCGACCAGCGACTCGAGCTTGGCCCGTGTCACTTTCATGTTCAGGTGCTTCGGACCGGACGCATCGGCTGTGATGTACGGCAGGTTCAGGTCGGTCTGAGCCGAAGACGACAGTTCGATCTTGGCCTTCTCGGCAGCTTCTTTCAGACGCTGCAGCGCGAGCACGTCCTTGGACAGGTCAACGCCTTGCTCCTTTTTGAACTCGCCGATGATGTAGTCAATGATCCGCTGGTCAAAATCTTCGCCCCCCAGGAAGGTGTCGCCGTTGGTGGACAGCACTTCAAACTGCATCTCACCGTCAACGTCGGCGATTTCGATGATCGAGACATCAAACGTGCCACCGCCCAGGTCATAGACGGCAATTTTGCGATCCTTGCCACCGCCCTTGTCCAGACCGAAGGCCAGCGCGGCTGCGGTCGGCTCGTTGATGATCCGCTTGACTTCCAGACCGGCGATGCGGCCCGCGTCCTTGGTCGCCTGACGCTGGCTGTCGTTGAAGTAGGCCGGCACCGTGATGACAGCCTCGGTGACTTCCTCTCCGAGGTAGTCTTCGGCGGTCTTCTTCATCTTGCGCAGCACCTGCGCGGAGACCTCCTGGGGAGCAATCTTCTTGCCGCGCACCTCCACCCAGGCATCGCCGTTCTCGGCCTTGAGGATCTTGAACGGCATCAG
>JAURMJ010000424.1 GCA_030830765.1 Quisquiliibacterium sp. | reverse complement strand
TTTGCCGCAGCCCGATGGCCCGAGCAGGACGGTGAGCGTGCCCTCCTTGACTTCAAACGAGACATTGTCAACAGCGCGGGTCGGGCCCCACTGTTTGACCAGATTGCCGACGGTAATGCCGCTCATTGCTGTTGTTCTCCCCGGCAGATGATCAGTTCGGTGCCGCTCGCGGACAACGCGCGGACAATGGCGTCGGGTGGCCTCGCATCGCAGAAGACCTTGCTTGCCTCGCGAATGTGACCGCCTCGCACATGGGCGGTTCGCCCGAATTTCGTGTGGTCAAGAACCAGGAAGGTTTGGCGGCTGTTCTGGTGGATCAGCCTTCGCGCCCGTACCTCTTCCTCAGTGAAATCGAGCAGCGTGCCGTCGTCACCCACGCCGGCTACGCCGTATATGCCGATGTCGAAAACATACGAGGAGAAGAATGCGTCCATCCCGGAGCCCAGGATGTCACGATCACTGTTACGCAGACGCCCTCCAACGATGTTCACCTCGAATTCCGGATTCGCACAGGCGAGCATTGCGATATTCAGATTGTTGGTGAAAACACGAAGCCGCTCATGGCGTAACAAGCCCTGGGCGACAACTTCCGGGGTGGTTCCGATGCTGAACGCGATCGAGACCCCCGGTGGGACATGCTGGGCCACCTCCCTTGCAATTGCCTGTTTGGCCGGGCGTTGCAGGATTTGTCGCGACCCATAGGTCAGGTTTCCCGAGTCGACCAGACTTTCAATGCCGCCGTGGCGACGTCGGGCGACGCCTTGATCGCAGAGCACATTCAGGTCACGCCGAATCGTCTGCGTTGTTACCTCGAACCGCTCAGAGAGTTCGTCGACGGTGACGAATCCTTGTTCACGAACGAGATCGGCGATCTGGGCTTGGCGGTCGGACAGGTTCAACATCGAATTCAAAGCGGGTCATCAAAACTGGTGGAATGATACTAAAAAAGTTCATATGAGCATCGATTATGTCGATGCGAAGATTAACGAGGCTCTTTATTTTTTCTTTCGAGCGCATCTTTTCAAGGGCGTCGTTTCGTTATATTCCAGGAAGATTGTTTCAATATGATGAAATTAGGCTGACACTCTGATCCGCGGCGGCTTCGGATGCTGCCAATACCAGGTCACGGGCCTCAGGTGGCTTTATCCAGGCCTTGAGAAGATGCACAATGCCCATCGCCGGCCAGGTGCCCGACCTGGTATCCGGTCATTCGAAAGGACCTGCCGATGTCGACCCGAGCGCTTTTTCAATCACTTCAACTTGGGCCCTACAAGCTGGCGCATCGCGTGATGATGGCTCCGCTGACCCGGATGCGTGCATCGCGCCCAGGCAATCTGCCCAACGCGATGAATGCCAGCTACTACGCGCAGCGTTCGTCGCCGGGTGGACTGATCATCGCCGAGGCCTCGCAGGTCATCCCCTCAGGGCAGGGGGCGCCTTGCACGCCCGGGATTCATTCGTCGGACCAGGTGGCGGGCTGGAAGCTGGTGACCGAGGCAGTCCATGCCAAGGGCGGACTGATCTTCCTGCAGCTGTGGCATGTCGGGCGCATCTCGCATCGCTCACACCAACCTGATGGCGGTCTGCCGATTGCGCCGTCCGCAATTGCGCCCAGCGGTCAGGTACTGACGGCCGATTTTCAGCGGGCGCCGTTCGAGACGCCCCGGGCAATCGAAACCCACGAAATTCCGGGTCTGATCGAGGGCTACCGGCAGGCAGCCCGCAATGCGCAGCAGGCCGGGTTTGACGGCGTGGAGATTCATTGTGCAAACGGTTATCTGCTTGAGCAGTTTCTGCAGAGCCGAACCAATCAGCGCACGGATCAGTACGGCGGCTCGATTGAAAACCGTGCTCGCCTGCCGCTCGAGGTGACGCGCGCAGTTTGCGAAGTCTGGGGGGCTGACCGTGTCGGCATTCGACTCTCGCCCTTTGGAGTGGCCAATGACAGCGGCGAGGCCGATCCGATGCCTCTTTACAGCCATGTGATCGGCGAACTCGACAAACTGGGCCTGGCCTACCTGCATCTGATCGAGCCACGGGCAAGCGGGGCCGGACAAAGAGAGGTCGACCACAAGGATGTTCCGTCGGCGATCGAACTATTTCGGCCATCCTGGCATGGCGTGATGGTTGGCGCGGGTAACTTCGTCGGGGAAAACGCAGCGCAGGCGATTGAAAAAGGTCATGCAGATGCGATTGCGTTCGGCCGCTATTTCATCAGCAATCCGGACCTGCCCGAGCGCCTGCGGGTGGGAGCAGAGCTGACTCCCTACAACCGCGCAACCTTCTATGGCGGTGGGCAAGAGGGCTACCTGGACTATCCGGTGATGCAGTCCAAATGAAGGTCTGGACCGAACGGCAGCGGGCGTTCGCAGCGGTTGGTGCAGCCACTGCACTGAATCTGCCGTTCGGGACAATCTATGCGTTCAGCGTCTTTCTGCGTCCGATGGAGGCCTTGCTGGGGATCAGTCGCACCCAGATGAGTCTTGTGTTTGCGGCGGCAACGATCACGTTGACGCTGGGCATGAACCTGGCACCGATCGCCTATCGGTATCTGTCGCCGGCGATTGCATTGATGGTCGCTGGAGTCACCAGTGCGATCGGCCTGTGGCTGGCGGCTACGGCCCAGGGATTCGCGCAGCTGATGTTCGGTTACGGGCTGCTGTTCGGGCTGGGTGGTGGCGTCGGCTTCATAGTCGTTCAGCAGGGCGTCAACCAGGCGGTGACCCACCGGCGCGGACTGGTCAATGGATACGTGATCGGTCTGTATCCGATTGGCGCGATGATCGGTGCGCCGGTGTTTGGCTGGGCAATCCCGGCCTGGGGGCTGCGCGCCAGCCTCGGCGCGCTTGGGCTGACCATTTTGCTCGGTGCTCTGCTGGCGGCCTGGCTCGTGTTTCGTGCCGATGTCAGGATGCGTGATTCGTCGCCCGATC
>JAURMJ010000423.1 GCA_030830765.1 Quisquiliibacterium sp. | reverse complement strand
CGGCCGGCGAGGTCGGTGAGATCTGGATCCGGACCGCACAGAACATGAAAGGTTACTGGCGCAACGCGCGCGCCACGACAGAGGCCTTTGTCGGTCACCAGTCTGATGCAATGGGATGGTTCCGTTCAGGGGACGCCGGTTACCTGAAGGACGGCTACCTGTTTCTGCATGACCGCATCAAGGACATGATCCTGTCCGGAGGCGAAAACATCTACCCGGCTGAAATCGAGAACGTACTGATGAAGCATCCCTCTGTTGCTGATGGTGCGGTGTTTGGCGTACCGGATGAAAAATGGGGCGAAGCGGTGAAGGCCTGTGTCGTACTCAAACAAGGTGCCCAGGAGAGCGCGGAGTCGATCATCGACTGGATGCGCGAGAGGATTGCGCACTTCAAATGTCCGCGCTCGATCGACTTTGTTGAGGCGATTCCCCGCAATCCGAGTGGCAAGATTCTGAAGCGGATTCTGCGCGAACCATACTGGAAGGGGCATGAACGGCAGATCAGCTGAGCCGTTCTGAAGTCGCCGTCAAGCACTCGCAGCATCATTGGCGCAGTTCGCGTGTGCCGCTTTGTCCGTAGTGCATTAGAATATTGCGCTTCGGAGGGCTGGCAGAGCGGTTTAATGCGGCGGTCTTGAAAACCGTTGTGGGTTAGCGCCCACCGGGGGTTCGAATCCCTCGCCCTCCGCCAATAGAACGTACTAAAGCCTGGCAGGTCAATGGTTTCGTGATTGATCCAGGCGTTCTTCTGTCACCCGGCTGCAAGGCATGGCTTCGCGCTGACGATCGCAGCGAGCCTGTAACTGATCACCGCGCCCATGCGAGGGGATCTTGTGCTGTTGCTTCGCTGCTTAAACGAAGCGAGACGGGTTGATTTCACCGGACATGGCGATCTGAACGCCCATCGCCTTAAGCGCGGGAGAGACGCAATGCAGGAATTGAATATCCCCGAAGTGCATGCCGAAGTCAGCGCCGCGTTCTCGCGTTACGAGCAGGCCCTGATCACCAACGACACCGATGTGCTGAACGAACTGTTCTGGAACAACCCGTTGACCTTGCGCTACGGGATGGCCGAGATCCTGTTGTCCTACGAGGAGATCAAGGGCTTCCGTGCGATGCGCTCCCCCGCCGGCCTGATGCGCAGCACGAAGAACACGCGCATCACGACCTTCGGACGCGACTTTGCGACCGCGAACACCGAGTTCCATCGCGAGACAGCGCCGGGTAAGACCGGACGTCAGAGCCAGACCTGGGTGCGATTGCCCGAGGGTTGGCGAATCGTTGCGGCACACGTCTCGATGATCGATACGCCCGATGGCTCAGAGCGCGGCTCGGTGAGCGTGTCAGCCCGGTAATCAACATGGGATGGGCGACCTGCACGGTTTGTGCAGGTCAGCGCCTCGTTGAATTTCGATTCGGCTTACTGGCGTGAGTAAAAGGCCTTGACGGTGTCGTCAGCAACCTGCTGCAAAAACGTCATTTCTTCCTTGCTGATTTTTCCGTAGTAGTCATACGGATTTCCTAGGGCATTCTTGCCGTAGACGCTGGCGTAAACCACGCAGGCTGCCAGGTATGTGCCAATCAAGTCCGGATGTGACCCGTCATACTCTTTATATAGTTTGAGTTCTGGTTTGCGACGAAGGGCTTCCTCAAAAGCCAGCCCGACAGGGATCACCAGCGCATTGACCGCATTGCCAGCATCGACATAGTGTTTCTCTGTGAGGCGGGCATTTTCAGGTTTTGCCCGCTTATGTGGTGACACATACGAATGCGTCATGTACAGCGCGACCTGACCGCCGCGCTTTCGGATGACCTCTGAAAACTCCCCGATGGTTTTGAGTGATTCAGCACGTCCTTTTTCAGATAGCGGCGATAAGCTGCCGTCTTGAAGAATGACCAGCTCGAATGGTGACTTGACGCCGATACGGCCCGGTTGCGTCAAGTGATCGATGTTGTGATGGCTCAGTTTCGAGCCACCGATGGTCGCGGATTTATATTGCAGCTTGGAGAGCTCTGCGACCTTGGCGGCGTCCACCATCCGCCGCACATGGTTGTGCAGGCTGTCCCCGTAATACAGATAGCTGTTGCCGACGAACAGGACGCGCAGGGGCTGGTTGATTTGCGGGGCTTTGACATCCGGCACGAGGCCGGCCGCATGCGATGCGGCCGAGACTGCCAGGGTCAATGCAAAGGTGATGGCTTGTCGGGAAAGCATGATTTGAGTTCCTGCCTATGAGAGGAAAGTTGGATGCAATGGCGGGACAGGGAAAAAACATCACGACGAGTAGCGCTCGGATTCGTTGCGGTTTTTCGAATTCACGGAAAATCCTACTCCATCAGCGCATTTTTTCCTACGCGCAAATGCCCTGATGGATGGCTAGCAGGCGTTGGGCCTGTTCCAGGTGGAGTCTTTCAACCATTCGGCCGTTCAGATTAATGACGCCCGCGCGATGGTGCTCTGGAAGACTGAAGGCGGCGACGATTTCCTGCGCTTCTTGAATAGCCTGCGCGCTTGGAGAAAAAATCCGGTTACTCGGTTCGATCTGGCTCGGGTGAATCAGCGTCTTGCCATCGAAACCCATCGCCAGCGACTGCATGGTTTCAGCCTCGAAGCCTCGGGTATCCCGAAAATCATTCCAAACGCCATCAAGCACCGAAATCTGATGCTGCTTGGCAGCGAGCACGATCCCCATCAGCCAGGGCATCAGGTACAGGCGCTGGTTGCCTGGCGAGACGCCGGTTTCTTTGGCGATGTCATTGGTGCCAACCACCAGACAATCGAGCGCGACGACTGAATGTGCCTCGAGAATCTGATGCAGGCCAGTCAGCGCGGCCACGGTTTCGATCATCGCCCAGACCGCCAGCCCGCTTGGGATCTGACCTGAAGGGACAATGTCGCCGTCAGACTCAGTTGCTGCGGACCTGACGAGTTTCAGGCCAGCCTGACGGGCGTCCCGAGCAAAGGCAATCAGATCCGTTGGGCATGAAACTTTGGGCAGTAGCACGGCATCTGGCGCGCAGGTAGCAATCGTCTGTAGATCGTTCAGATAGTCATCCGATCCGATCGCATTGGTGCGAATGACTGTCTCACGGGTGCCAAAGCCTGCAGCTTGAAAGGCGGCCAGCAGGTTCTTGCGAGCTTCGTCCTTGGCTGCTGGCGCGACTGCATCTTCGAGGTCGAACACGATCGTGTCGCATTCGAGGTCGCGGGATTTTTCAATGGCGCGTGGGTTGCTGGCGGGGAGATACAGGACCGAGCGGCGAGGACGGGCTTGATCAGTCGACATGAGGAGAGTCCGAAAGGAACGTGATCGGAAAGCCATTGGGCTCCGAACGGATCCGGCTGCAAAGTGATGGCAGATTACCCGGGAAACCGTCAGAGCTTACTCGGGCAGATCAAATTGAGCTTGCGGCCATTCAGGGGAGGGTAATCCCTGCCCGTTCACGCGATGCGGCGGAACATGGAACGCCTGGTGTTCTGCAATGTCGGCCTAACGCGCTTGCTCCAATCTGTGGCACGGACAGCCAGCCAAGCCGGGCTGTTGACAACATCCAGTCTCTCGAGGTCGTAGCAGGCCAGGTACTGCGGACCATCGTCCAGACATCGATAACGGGCAGCTCTGACGGTCCCCGGCACGGAAGCCAGCGCGGCCAAGTGCTCGGTGTTGTACCAGTCATTGAATTCAGCCTCTTGATCCGGATGAACGTCTGTCTCCACAACGTAGCGGTAAAGCGCTGGTTGCCCATTTGAGACTCCGACAATTTCGAGTAGAGGCACGACGCATCTGACCGAGACATCTGGCAGGCGATCTGCCAGAAACGACTTGATCTGCAAGGCCGAGGTCCGATCGTTTTCGGCCAGCGGCAGATGGGCAAACCCCGCGCTGGTTTCTAAAGATTGACTGAGACTCAAT
>JAURMJ010000422.1 GCA_030830765.1 Quisquiliibacterium sp. | reverse complement strand
CCATTCTGTGGCCGCCGTATCGCGTTGACGTGTCAGTCAATTTTGCGGTGCTCGTGCTGCTGCTGTGTTTTTTCCTGTTGCACTTTGTGCTGATCGCGACTGGAAAGGCGCTCGATTTGCCATCGCGCGTGCGGGTTTACAGGATGCGCCAGCGCAGCGGAGCTGCGCGGATCGCATTGCGCGACAGTCTTCTTGCTTTCCTGGAAGGGCGATTCGGACGTGCCGAACGCCTTGCTCAGGCTGCTCGCGAAGATGAGGAACTTGCCGGCGCAGCAGCGCTTCTGGCTGCACGCGCCGCACATCAGATGCACGAATCGGAACGGCGTAATCGCTGGATGGAACTGGTCGAAGGCGAGCGCAACAGTGCTCACGCCGAAAGCATGGTGGCTGCCGAATTCGCGCTTGATGATGAGGAACCGGGGCAGGCTTTGTTGGCGTTGGAAAAATTCCAAGGGGCGAGTTCGCGGCATATCCATTCGTTGCGGGTTGCCTTGCGCGCTCACGAGCAACTGGGTGACTGGAATGCCGTGCTTCATATCCTGCGTCATCTTGAGAAACGCGAGGCGTTGTCGCCGTCAGAGATTCGCAGCCTGCGGATTCGAGCCTGTAGCGGCCTTTTTGCCCATCTGGGAGCCGATGCCGGCGTGGTTCACGATGTCTGGCGCGGGCTCAAATCTGCTGAGCGTGACCTGACTGAAACGCACGAAGCGGCGAGTGCCGCCTTCTTGCGCGCTGGCGACCAGCAGCAGGCCCGTAAGCTGATCGAAACCGCCTTGGATCGGGAGTTTTCAGTTGCCTTGCTTCGCAGCTACACCGCTCTTGACGAGGTGCCGGCACGCGAGCGCATCGAGCATGCTGAGCGCTGGCTTGAAAAATATGGCGATGAGGGTGCTTTGCTGATGACGCTGGGCCGGCTGTGCATGAGCGCTCAGATCTGGGGCAAGGCCGAGGAGTTCATGCGTCGAAGCTTGCAGCGCGGTGCTTCAGTGAACGCGCATCTGGCAATGGCCGAACTGTTGGAGGTGCTGGAGCGGCCGCAGGATGCGGCAACCCACTACCGGGCCGCCGCCTTGCTGCGTGCCTGAACTGATCATCTAGACGCAGCGACCGCCGTCCACCTCCAGACAGGCACCAGTCACAAACTCTGCCTCATCAGAGGCCAGGAACAGCGCTGCGTTGGCGATGTCATTGGGCATTGCGAAGCGACCCAGCGGAATCGTTGAGATGAAGCGCGCCCGCACCTCGGGCGTGTCCTCGCCCATGAAGGTCGCCAGCAGCGGCGTGTCCCCAGCGACCGGATTGATGACATTGACACGGATTTTCTGTGGCGCCAGCTCGACGGCAAGCGCCTTGGAGGCCGTGATCACCGCGCCCTTGGTGCTGTTGTACCAGACAAGGCCCGGCCGCGGGCGGACACCGGCCGTGGAGGCGATGTTCACGAAACAGCCGCCGCCGTGCTCGCTGAACCACGGCACCATGTGCTTGGTGGTCCAGAAAATGCTTTTCACATTCACCGCGTAGACGCGATCGAATTCTTCCTCGTTAACGGTCAGTGCTGACTGGTTCCGGTGCGAGATGCCGGCGTTGTTCACAACGACATGCAGGCCGCCAAAGGCCTTGATGGTCTCGTCTCTGAGTGACTCGACCTGCTCACCATTGGAGACATCGGCTGCCACGAACTTGGCCTGACCTCCGGCGGTGCGGATTGCTGCGGCAACCTTCTCGCCATGGTCAGGGTTGATGTCATTGACGATGACGCTTGCCCCCTCGGCTGCAAATCGTTCAGCGATTCCCTGGCCGAAACCGGATCCAGCGCCGGTGACGATGGCTACTTTCCCTTTCAGTCGCATCATGGATTTCCTTTTTTGTTGATGGTGTGTCGTTGTTGTTTCCTGGTGCACCGGACGCGATGTGATCAGCGCTTCATCGCGTCTCGTGCTCAGCCGTGCCGCATCGCGATCGTTTTGAGCGTGGTGAACCCGTAGAGCGCTTCGAAGCCCTTCTCTCGACCGTAGCCGCTTTGCTTGACGCCGCCAAAGGGGAGTTCGACACCGCCGCCGGCCCCGTAGTTATTGATGAAGACCTGACCGGTGCGGATGCCTCGCGCCATGCGCATCTGGCGCGCACCGTCCCGGGTCCAGAGACCAGCAACGAGCCCATAGGGCGAATCGTTGGCAAGTTTCAGGGCTTGCGCCTCATCGTTGAAACGAGTCGCAACCAGGACCGGGCCGAAGATTTCCTCCTGAAACATCCGATTGTCGCTGGGGACCGAAGCCAGCAGCACCGGAGCCTGGTAAAAGCCGTCCTGCGGGGCGCCAGCGACGACTGTGCCTTGCGCTGCGGGCGCCAGCCCATGCTGCTGTGCGTCTTCAAGAAAACCTTGCACCCGACGCAGCTGCTTTTCTGAAATCAGCGGTCCGAGGTCCAGGTCGTCAGCTGCCGGGCCCACCTGCAGGCTGCCAAAGCGCTCGATGATCCGCGACAACAGCTCATCCCAAATGCCCGCTGCAACGAGAATCCGGCTGCCGGCCGAACAGGTCTGTCCGCAGTTCTGGATGATTGCGTTGACCAACACCGGCAGCGCCTCATCCAGATCCGCATCGTCGAAGATGATCTGCGGCGACTTGCCGCCTAACTCGAGCGTGACCGGGCAGTGATGTGCGGCAGCCGATTGCGCGACCCGCTTGCCGGTTTCCGGCGAGCCGGTGAATGAGATGTGATCGATCCCCGGATGGTCAGCCAGTGCCTGTCCAGCTTCAGCGCCATAGCCGGTGACGATGTTCAGCGCCCCCGGGGGCAGGCCTGCCTGCTCGCCCAACTGAGCGACCCGCAGCAATGACAGGCAGGCATCCTCAGCCGGCTTGACGACACAGGCGTTGCCGACGGCCAGCGCAGCCCCGACCGAACGTCCGAAGATCTGCATCGGATAGTTCCAGGGAATGATGTGCCCGGTCACGCCATGCGGCTCGCGGATCGTCATGACCGTATAGCCGTTCTGGTAGGGAATCGTCTGCCCATGCAGTTTGTCCGCCGCGCCGCCGTAGTACTCGAAGTAACGCACCAGTGCGTTGGCATCGGCCAGACCCTGGCGCAGCGGTTTGCCGGTGTCTCGCGATTCCAGCGAACCCAGTTCCTGAACGGCATCGGCCACCAAGGCTGCCCAGCGCGCAAGGATGCGACCCCGCTCTGCTGCCGTGGTGCGCCCCCAGACACCCTCGCTGGCGCGACGCGCGGCGATGACCGCCTTCTCAATGTCGGCAGTGCTGCCCCGGGCCAGAGACGCGAAGATTGTGCCGTTTGACGGATCGATGACCGGGATGCTTTCCCCGGTGCTGGCGTTGACCGGCAGATTGTCGATGAAATGATGATGCTGCTGATCGCTGACGGGATTGGGCATCTGGAGTCCTGTCTTTAAAAGGTTGCGCAAAGGAGCAGGGGGAATGATGGCCAGCTCTGCCTGATGTGCGTATTCGTGATTCTAATGCTCCAGTCAGACGAGCTTTTGACCCTCCACAGCGCACTGATGCGCTGTGCACTGGGGATTGGCTTGCGATCCCCCGGGCTCTGCCTCAGAACCCCGTCTGTCGGGCAAGTGGCTGCAAGGCCTGATGCGGCTCCGTTGGAGTATCGCTCGGTCGGCCCGTTGGCCCGGTGAATGGTGCAGCGCACCATCAGCGGTTACAATGTTGGGTTTTGTATCCGCACACCACCATTTCGGCCTTCTGGGTCGTAGCATCGCAACGGACAAAGACCATGAATCTTGACCGCGTCGGCTCAGGACGTGACCTGCCGAATGATTTCAACGTGATCATCGAAATTCCGATGAATGCCGATCCGGTCAAGTACGAGGTCGACAAGGAAACCGGTGCGCTGTTTGTAGATCGGTTTATTGGCACGGCGATGCATTACCCGTGCAATTACGGTTACATCCCTCATACGATCTCGGACGATGGTGATCCGGTCGATGTGCTGGTCATCACGCCCTATCCATTGCAGCCCGGGGTCGTTGTGCGCTGCCGTCCGATCGGCATGCTCAAGATGGAAGACGAAGCTGGTGGAGACGCCAAATTGCTGGCCGTCCCGCTGGACAAGATTCTGCCGTGGTACCGGCACTGGCGTCGACCGGAGGACATGAACCGCGAGCGTCTGGACCAGATCCGCCATTTCTTCGAGCATTACAAGGATCTGGAACCGGGTAAATGGGTCAAGGTGCTGGGCTGGGCTGGGCCTGATGAGGCTGCCGTCGAGATCATGGCAGGCGTGGATCGCTACAGCAAGGCCAAGGTCAAGCCGAATTTCTGAGCGCATTGGGCAGCGATTTCGCTGTCCCCCGGGCACCGACTGCCTGCACCCTGGTCAGGTCTGATCGCTTGGCCGCACAAATGGATTGCGTTCATGCAACTCATCGATGTAGTTGCTGATTGCATTGCCTTCCCGCGCAAGGAAGCGATCCACCGCATCGGCAAATTCCGGATGAGCCAACCAGTGCGCTGAAACAGTCGGCTGCGGCAGGAATCCGCGAGCCATCTTGTGCTCTCCCTGGGCGCCGCCCTCAAGCACCTGGATGCCCAGTTCAATCGCAGTTTCGATGGCCTGATAGTAGGCCGTCTCGAAATGCAGGCAGTCGACTCGTTCGATCGCTCCCCAGTACCGCCCGTAGAGGCGATCGGCATCGCGTACCAGCAGGCTTGATGCGATCGGCTGCTGGCCGCGCCGGGCGACGATCAGCACCAGATTTTCCGGCATCTTTCTGCCCAGTTGTTTGAAGAACTCCCGGTTCAGATAGGGCGTCGAATGATGCTCGGCATAGGTCGTTTCGTAGCAAGACGCAAAAAAATCCCAGTGCTCATCCAGAATCTCGCGGCCGATAAGTCGCTCGAAATGGATGCCTGCCTGGGCCACCTTGCGGCGCTCGGCACGGATCTTTTTTCTTTTCGGTTGTGCCAGCGTCTGCAGGAAGTCATCAAAACTACGATAGCCAGCGTTTCGCCAGTGAAACTGCACCGCGCGTCGCAGCATCAGGCCGGCGCTGCTCAGCAGACTGGCCTGGGCATCGGTGGGGTAGAGCACATGAAGCGATGAGAGCTGTGATTGCCGCGCCTGTTCCAGAAGGGTCTGAACAAGCGCTGTTTCGCTCTGCGTGTCCACAGCCAGCAGGCGAGGCCCCGTAACCGGTGTGAACGGGATTGCCGACAGAAGCTTCGGGTAGTAATCAAGACCATGCCGCTCGTAAGCATCTGCCCAGGACCAGTCGAAGACATATTCTCCGTAGGAATGACTCTTGGCGTACAGCGGTAATGCCGCAACCAACTTTTTGGACTGCCAGAGTGTTAGGAACAGAGGTTGCCAGCCGGTTCCGGGTCCGACACAGCCGGTCTGAGCCAGCGTATGCAGAAAGTCATAGCGCAGAAACGCAGGCAGGCAAGGGTGTGGGACCAGCGGATCGCTGGCAGAACCGCCTTGCTGTCGGTCAGCAGCTTCCGAGCCGAGGTCGCCTGGCTTCAGTTCGCCGAGAAGGGTCGGCTCAGAACAAGCCAAACGGGCGGGTGCCTGATCGGTTTTTGCAGATGCCTCGCGCTCGAGCGTCGCACGCACCAGGTGATCCCAGGGATCGCGACCAATTTCGGCAAGGTCGCCGACCAACCGCATGCGATAATCAGACCCACTCAAATCAAACCTGCCTCTTGCTATGGCTCTCAGGATTGCGGCCGCACAGCTGAACCAGACCGTCGGGGATTTCGACGGTAACGCCCAGCGTATCGTCCAGGCCGCTCGCGACGCTGCTGCGTCCGGTGTCTCGGTGCTGGTGACTCCGGAACTTTCTCTTAGCGGCTATCCCCCGGAGGATCTGCTGCTTCGCGGGGCATTCTATGACAAGTGCAAGGCCGCCGTGGCCTGGATCTGCGAGCAGACCGCCCAGATGGACCTGCACCTGCTGGTCGGCGTGCCAGTGCTCAAGGATGGTCTGCGCTACAACGCGGCGCTGTTGCTGCACAAAGGGCAGCAGGTGGGCGAGTATTTCAAGCACGACCTGCCCAACTACGATGTCTTTGACGAAGAACGCTATTTCGAGCCGGCTGCGCGCCCGCTGGTCTTCGAGGTTGCTGGAGTGCGCTTCGGTGTCGTGATCTGCGAAGACTTCTGGTTTCGCTACGCACCTGAAAGCTCACACCTGGCCGGTGCGCAGATTTTGCTGGTGCTCAACGCGTCGCCTTTTCACCTGGACAAGCAGAACGAGCGCATTGTCGCTGCCCGCGAGAACGTGACGACGCAGGGCATGCCGGTGTTGGCGGCCAATCTGGTTGGCGGGCAGGACGAGCTGGTCTTTGATGGACTCTCATTTGCGCTGAATCGCCGCGGCGAGTTGACCGGGCAGGGTCATGGATTCGCGCCCGACCTGGTCATGGCTGATGTCATTGACCAGGATGGCGCACCCGACCTGAAAGGCGAACGCGTGGGGCCAGCGATGCCGCTGGAACATCAGGTCTACT
>JAURMJ010000421.1 GCA_030830765.1 Quisquiliibacterium sp. | reverse complement strand
GGCGACGACGCCGTGATGGCAGCGCTCAATATCTCGCACGAGCTGCTGGCGAATCGGCAGCAACTGGAAGCCACCGCCGCCGGGGTGGGAGATGGACTTGAACGAATTCAGCAAAAAATTGATGCCGCGTTGGCGCGCACCGGCAGTTTGTCGAGCTCGGGCACAAACTGAGTCAATCGCGTTATGATGGCCTCGGTGTCCTCTGCGGTGTTCGCCAGGGGTTTGAAATCCTTGAGCCAATATTCGCATCCAAAGGAACCGATCTGGATTGTGACCGTGTGCAGGTCCGCCCCGTCGCGGAAAGCCTTCGTCGCGCCGAGAGGTTCCAATCTTGAGCCCTAGGTTCAAGATTACAAACTCCAGCGGCACTTTGGAGGACACCCCTCTTCTTCTTGCCTCGGATTCGGATCGCAATGCCGCAGCAGTTCTGGCTGATGAAATCAGAGCCCGACGTATTCGGGATTGAAACCCTGGCCGCGCAGCCCGCCCAGACCACCGCCTGGGACGGCGTGCGCAACTATCAGGCGCGCAACATGATACGCGACCAGATGAAGCGGGGCGACCTCGCGTTTTTCTACCACTCGAACTGCGCCGAGCCGGGCATCGTCGGCATCGTCGAAATCGTGCGCGAAGCCTACCCGGACGCCACCGCCGGCAATCCGACCAGCGAATACTTCGACCCCAAGCACAGCGTCGACAACCCGCGCTGGTTCGTCGTGGAAGTCCAACTTCAGCGCCGCCTGAAGCAGACCATCACGCTGGCAGCCATGAAAGACGACCCGGCGCTAGCTGAAATGCCGCTCGTCCGGCGTGGGAACCGATTGTCGGTTATGCCGGTCACAGCGGCCGAGTGGCAGCACATCCTGTCGCTGGAATAAGCGGTACATCGCGCTCGCGCAAGGCCGCTGCTTGACTGAGACCACCCGCAGGACAACCCGCATGGACCGCAGATTTTCACTCGGCCGCACGCTGCTGGTGCTCGCCAGCAGTGTGCCGTACCTGACGCCCGCACAGGCCGGGGAGGGCGCCGGCTTCGACGCCGAAATCCTCATCGTCGCCCCCACCCCGCTCGGCCAGCACGGCGGTATCAAGCCCGAACGTCTCCCTTTCAGCACACAGTCGGCAGACGCCGACGCGCTGACCCGCGCGCAGAGCCTCGACCTGACCGAGCACATGAACCAGAACCTCGGCAGCGTCTCGGTCAATTCGGCGCAGAACAATCCGCTACAGGCCGACGTGCAATTCCGCGGCTATTCGGCCTCGCCCCTGCTGGGCCTGCCGATGGGTGTGTCGGTGTACCAGAACGGCGTGCGCATCAACGAGCCGCTGGGCGATGCCGTGAACTGGGACCTGATCCCTGAATCGGCCGTCCACAGCATGACGCTGGTGGGCGGGGCTAACCCGCTGTTCGGCCTCAACACGCTGGGCGGCGCGCTGTCGATCACGATGAAAAACGGCTTCAACTTTCAGGGCCATCAGGCAGAGGCGTCTGGCGGATCCTGGGGGCGTGCGGTCACCAGCGTGGAGAGCGGCAACCACAACGGCACCTTCGGCTACTACGTCAACGCCAGCTATTTTCGCGAAGACGGCTGGCGCGATGACTCGGCGTCCGACGCGGTAAACGTCTACGGCAGCGGCAGCTGGCGCGGCGACGCGAGTGCGCTGGATATCGACTACCAGTTCGGCAATTCGGATTTGCGCGGCAATGGGCCGGCACCGCAGGGTCTGCTGGCGCTCGATCGCGCGCAGGTCTTCACCGCCCCGGATATCACCGAGAACCACATGCACATGGTGTCGCTGGAGTTCTCGCATCAGTTGGTGGAACAGCTGGAATTCGTCGCTAACGGGTTCTACCGCCAGAACACCACCGACAGCTTCAACGGCGACACCTCCGACCTGTCGGTCTGCGCACTCGGTGGCGGCAGTTTTCTGCTGGATGAAATCGACGAGGCCGGCCTTGAGTCCCTGGGGCTTGATGAGGAGGTGTGCGCCAACAACTCGCTGGGCGTGAACGACCCGCAGGCACTGGAAGCGGCGCTGAACGCGCTTGCCGGCGACCCGCAGGCGTTCAATCTCGACGACCTGACGGGCGACGTGAGCGGCAGCGGCCTGCTGTCTGACGAAGCGCTCAACAACATCAGCACCCGCCAACAGGAAACCTACGGCACCGACCTGCAGCTGGTGTTCACCCGCAGCCTGTGGGCGCGGGAAAATTATCTGGTTACGGGTTTTAACTATTTCCGCGGTAACGGCGACTTCGTCGGCAAGGTGGAACTTGCCAGACTCAATCCCCTCACTCGCAGCACAGAAGGCCTGGGGCTGGGCAGCTTTCTGGCCGAGGGCGCGGCCGATATCCGCACCGGCAATGAAACCTGGAGCTTCTATTTTCTCGACAATTTCGCGCTGACCGAGCGCTTTACGCTGACCTTTGGCGGGCGCTTCAACCACACCGACGTTCGCATTCGCGACCAGTCGGGTCAGCGCCGCGAGCTGAACGGCGACCACAGCTTCAGCCGCTTCAATCCCACCGTTGGCGGCACCTACGAGCTCAACAAAGCGGCCAACTTTTATATCAGCTACAGCGAGTCCGCCCGTGCGCCGACGCCTATCGAGCTCTCCTGCAACGAAGGCGTGTTCGAAGTTGCCAGACGCATCGCCATTGAAGACGGCGAAGACCCCAACGACATCCCGTTTGAGTGCCGCCTGCCGAATGCTTTTCTGGCCGACCCGCCGTTAGATCAGGTCGTGGCAAAAGGCGTGGAACTGGGCGTGCGCGGGGTCTGGCACGGTGTACAGCACCGGCTGGGCTATTTCCGCACCAGCAATTTCGACGACATCATCTTTCAGGCGACCGGGCGTTCGACCGGGCTCTTTGCCAACGTC
>JAURMJ010000420.1 GCA_030830765.1 Quisquiliibacterium sp. | reverse complement strand
CGGACCGGGGCTGGCCTGAACAAGCTCAGAGCATCGCGTACGTAGTCGTTGCATGCGCGACGATCCGGCCATCACGCGCCGAGGCAAGCTCGATCTCCCCAAAGCTCAGACTTCGCCCGGGCTTGAGCACCCGGGCGGTAATGATCACATCATCGTCGGCGACGGGTCGCATGAAACTGGTATTCAAATTAACCGTCGTCATCGGGCGAAACTCGCCCAACTGCGCGCTGATCGCGATCACCATCGCGGTGTCGGCTGCGGCCATCAGGGCCTGGCCGCAGATTGTGCCGCCGTGGCGGCACAGCGCGGGATCAAAGGGCAGCTTTAATCGGATCTCTGTCGCGCCAACCGCGACAGGCTCCAAACGCAAAGATTGCACCCAGGGCGCGAAAAGATCTGCCAGCGAGCCTCGGGCCAGTGTCAGCAATGCCTGCTCGTCAGGGGTTTTCAGAGCCACGAGTTCCTGCCTCCTGCATCATGAACGGGTTGGCACATCCATCGTCTTTCGACCACGACCTGCGACCACCGGGACATTGTGCACCTCAGACGGGCCCAAGGGGCCAGCGGCGACGCCGGGCAAACCAGCGATAAAGCCCACCCAGTACGACCAGCAAAGCGGCCATGCGAGTCACATGAAAGACGGTGACGATCGGCACACCAAGGCCCAGCACCTGGGCCGTCAGGCTCATTTCAGCAATGCCGCCAGGTGCAACCGCCAGCACCATGGTTGCCGGCGCAATCGCGGCAAGCCTGGCCAGTGCAAGGCCGAACACGGCAGAAAAACCGATCGATACCAGGCTGGCCAGGCTGCCGGTCAGCACAATCAATGGCGCCCTTTGCATGAACCCGGGCGCAAAGCGAGTGCCCAGCGCGATCCCGATCAAAAGCTGCCCGCCAATGATGATGATGGCTGGCATCGCCGTCGCAACCTGCCCGGTTGCTGTCAGCAGACTGCTGGCCAGCAACGAACCCATGACCCACGGACTCGGCGATCGCAGGCGATGCAGCGCAAATGCGGTGACGACCGTTGCAAGGATCAGGCCGGCCAGAGCTGGCCAATGAATCGAGGAGGCCGCCGGCATGAACAGATCGGTGCCATGCAAGTCGAGCCAGCGGAACGCAAAGGGGACCGTGATCACAACCGTCATGATGCGCATGCTGTGCACTGCTGCGATCGTTTCGACCCGACCGCCGTTGCGTTCGCCCTGCAACGCCATCTCCGAGGCGTTGCCGACGGCGCCAGCAAAAAATGCAGTCGCCGGATCAGCGCCGGCAAAACGGCGCATCGCCCACGCGCACCCGAGACCAATCAGCACCGACCAGCCGATCGCTGCAACGATCGGGAGCCACAGTTCGGTGATCCGGGAAATGGCTTCCGGGGTGAAATACAGCCCCAGCGCTGCGCCGATGGCCCATTGACCGACCGCCCTGGCAGACCGGGGACCATGCAAGGGCAAACCTTTCGCACTTGCCAGCGCACAGGCCACCAGCGGACCGATCATCCAGGGCAGCGGCCAATTGAGCCAGGCACAGAGCCAGCCGGCCGGGGCGCCGATCGCCAGGGCCAAAGCAAAACCGCGCAGCGCGCGTTGTCTGCGCCCAATTGATTCTGTCATGTCGGGAACCCGGGTTGAGGTCTCAGTCCTGGACCTCACGAACAACGCGATTGCGCAGCAGACCGTCGCCCGGATCAGCGCCGGCGATTAAATCGCGTATCCATCGCATTGTCATTGCTCTTCAGTCTTGTCAGCCGGCAACATGGCAGCAAGGACCCGGCATGGCAAGGTCTGCATTCCGTTTCCGACAGCGGGCCGTACGCGTATCACTTGCCGATGCAGAAACGACTGAAGATCACGCCCAGCAGATCGTCAGGCGAAAACTCCCCGGTGATCAGGTTCAACTTCTCCTGCGCCAGACGAAGTTCCTCGGCGAACAGGTCGAGTTGACGGTCCCGTTCGCGCGCATGCGCATCAGCCAACGCAAGATGCTCCCGGGCTGCACGCAAGGCATGCAGGTGCCGTTCGCGCGCAATGAATTGACCCTCGCCCGCACCCTGCCAGCCAGCCAGCTCCAGCAATAAGGCGCGCAAACCATCAATGCCAGCCCCGGATCGAGCCGAAAGTCGCACCGTCGCTGCCACCTGCTGATGGCTGCCATCGGCAGTGGCCTGATCATGCTCCACCCCCGGCGACTCACCGAGCAGATCAATCTTGTTGATGACCCGCACAACCGGCACCTGCTCTCCAAGCCTTGCTGCAATCTGTGCATCGAGCTCAAGCTGTGCGCGCGCGGTCGAATCGGTCAGATGGAGCACGACATCAGCGCGCCCGATCGCATCCCAGCTGCGCTCAATGCCCATGCGTTCAACTTCGTCATGGGTTTCGCGCAGACCTGCGGTGTCGATGATGTTCAGTGGCACTCCGTCGATCTGGATCGACTGGGCAACCCGGTCACGCGTGGTGCCCGGAATGTCGGTGACGATCGCAACCTCGGCACCGGCCAGCGCATTGAGCAGACTCGACTTGCCCACATTGGGACGGCCAGCCAGCACAACATTCATACCTTCGCGCAACAGCGCGCCTTGCCGCGCGGTGGCCAGGGTCGCGTCAAGTGATGCGCGAATACGGCCCAACTGACCAAGCGCATCAGCACGCTGCAGAAAATCGATTTCCTCCTCAGGAAAATCGAGCGTGGCCTCGACCAGCATCCGCAGATGAATCACCTGCTCGACCAGATCATGGACAGCCTGCGAGAAGATCCCAGCCAATGATCGGGTTGCCGAACGCGCCGCCTGCTCGGTGGTCGCATCGATCAGATCGGCAACCGCCTCAGCCTGGGCCAGATCCAGCTTGTCGTTCAAAAACGCGCGCTGCGTGAATTCGCCGGGTTCGGCCAGCCGCAAACCGATCAGCGCCCCGGCTTCGAGCACACGCCGCAGCAGCATCTGCATCACAACCGGCCCGCCGTGGCCCTGAAACTCCAGCACCTCCTCGCCGGTGTATGAATGCGGCGCAACGAAACGGATCGCAAGGCCGCGGTCAATTTCGCTACCGTCGTCAGCAAGAAACGGTCCGAACATGGCGGCTCGCGGCTGCAGGGTCGCTGCCCGGTGCCTGCCAATCAGTCCTTCAAGAACCATCGACAAGCCGACCCCCGAGACACGCACCACACCGATGCCGCCACGCCCCGGGGCCGTCGCAATTGCCGCGATCGGTGCATTGTCTGGAAGTCTCATGACTCGAATTTACCAGTGCAAAAGCCTGTGGAAAACCAGTGCATCAGATGTCAAAAACCCGTTGAATAGCCGTGGATGACAATCTGAATATCCTGTTCAGAACCCGCAGTACAACGACTGGAAAACCAGTGCATGAAAAAGGGCCGCCACTGGCAGCCCCGGTCTGAACGTATCTGCCCTGCATCGGGGTCAACCCGATGCACCAGCTTCAAAGCGTATCAACTGCGCTTCTTGGCAGCCTGCTTACCAATCGTACGGGTGATGAACCACTGCTGCGCAATCGAATAAATGTTGTTCACAAGCCAGTACAGCACCAGACCCGCCGGGAACGAGAAGAACATCACCGAGAACACCAGGGGCATCGCCATCATCACCTTGGCCTGCACCGGATCGGGCGGCGTCGGATTCAGCTTGACCTGAATGAACATCGTGACCGCCATGATCAGCGGCAGCAAACCAAACGGCATGTCAATGAACGGAATCGTGCCGAACAGCGTGTCAGGCGCAGCCAGATCGGTGATCCAGCCAATCCACGGCGCATTGCGCATCTCAACAGAGGCCAGCAATACCCAGTAGAGGGCGATAAAGACCGGAATCTGAACCACGATCGGCAGGCAGCCGCCAATCGGGTTGATCTTCTCTTCCTTGTACAACTCCATCATCGCCTGATTCATCTTCACGCGATCATTTCCATATCGCTCACGCAATTGCTGCAGGCGCGGCGTCACAGCCTTCATGCGGGCCATCGAGCGGTAGCTCGCGGCCTGCAGCGGGAAGAACACGGTCTTGATAACGATCGTCAGCAACACAATCGCCCAACCCCAGTTCCCGACCAGACCGTGCAGGAATTGGAGCAGCGCAAAGATCGGCTTGGCAATCGCCGTCAGCCAACCATAGTCGACCGTCAAATCCAGGCCCGGGGCAACCGTCTCCAGCATGCGTTGGTCCTGCGGTGCCACCAGCAACCGGGTCTTGATACTGCTACTGGCCTTGGGTGCAATCTCGCCCAGTGGCTGCAGGGCACCCACTGCATACAGGTTCGCATCAATCTTTCGCGTGAAATACTCGCGTTGGGCATTCTCGGTGGGCAGCCAGGCTGACACGAAATAATGCTGGATGATGCCGGCCCAGCCATCCTTGGCTGATTTCGAATGTTCTGCCTTGCCTTTCTCGATGCTTGAGAAATCGACCTTTTGGAACTTGCCTTCCTCGGTATAAACAACAGGCCCGGTGTAGGTACTGTAGAAATGCGACTCTCCGGGCGGCTTGTTGCCATCGCGGGTCAACTGCATGTACAGCGTCGGCTTGATGGCGGCCTCGGTCAGATTGACCACCTCATCGGCCACTTCAATCACATACGAGCCTGGTTTCAGCGTGTAGGTGCGAATCAACTTTACGCCGCCGTCTTCCGCCGCGAGCTTCAGCTGCGTGCCGCTGCCATTGACCGGACTAGGGCCCTGCTCGATGCTGAAGCGGCTGCGATGGGTCGGAAAGCTCGAGCCCTGTGCAGCACCCACCAGACCACTTTGCGCGGTATAGACCTGCCCCGGCAGGTCGTGCAGCAAGACGAAGTTCTTGTTGTCTGTATCGTAAGCAGACGCCTTGTGCTTGAGCAATTCGGCACGGATGACCTGAGCACCGACCGGATCGATCTGAAGCGCCAGCACATCATTGCCCATGACCAGCGGTTTGGCCCGACTCGCCGTGCTGGCAGCCGCATTTGGCACCGGGACGGCTGGCTTGTCGCTGGGCGCAGCCGGAACCGACGGAATGCTCGCATCCGTCTTGGCACTCGAAACGCCTTGCTGACCGGATGTTGCAGCACCCGGCGCCGCAGTGCCCTTGGATGTGGACTCAGATGCCGCCGGTGGACCAAAAAAGCTTGGATTGCCATTGTGCCGCTGCCAGTTGTCCCACAAGAAGAGCAGTGACATCGAGAACACGATCCACAGGATGGTGCGTTGCATCTGTTGCATTGATTCAATCCGTTCTTGCAGGTGGCTTGCCGCGTTGTGCGGCGGGCCAGCGGGAAAGGGATGCCAGGAAGGCAGTCCTGGAGTATGTCGAAGGCGCGAATTTATCAGGAACTGGATCCAGCCCGCCGTTGTTCCACGGATGGCATCGACAGATCCGCCTCACAGCAAGCCAGCTTCCGCCTAGCGGCCCATGTTCACGCAGCGCCTGCAACGCGTATTCCGAACAGGTCGGATAAAAGCGACAGCTCGGCGGCAGCATCGGACTGATCGCGTATCGGTACAGGTGGATCGGCATGGCCAGCAGCTTGACGAGACCACGCCGCACGACGGACATGACTGACGCAATGATCCGGATCATTGACCTACCGGCCTCCGTACTGTGGATCCCTTGGCTTTCAGTGCGCCCTTGGCGGCTGACCCACGTTGCCCGGAATTAAATCTGGCGATCAGTTCTTCGAGCTCAGCGCGCCATACCTTCTTGAGCGCCGGACGCGACATCTGGGCCCAGGTCGGGTCACGACCCCGCAGTTTGATCATCGCGGCCTGAGGCCTGCGATCCGGATTCCAGCCCGCGGCTCGCCAGGCTTCACGTGCAACCCGCCTGACTGCATTGCGATCCACTGCCCGTGCCAAGACCCGCTTAGGGACCGAAAAGCCGAGGATCGGCGCTGACTGACGGCACTCCGGACCCTGTTCCGGAACGTGTTGACATTGCGCAGCAGATGCTTCGTGCGCGCGCAAACCCGCATCCGAAAATGCGCTCGGATTCGCGTCCAGAAGCACAGTCAAACCGAAATGCGCTGTGAAAAAATCCGGTCGCTTGCGCGCCAGGACCGCGAAAACCGGGTCAGCGCTTTGCCGGGCCACGTTGGGAAACCTCGGGCCGACTCAAGCGCGGTCCCGATCAAGCTGCGCGGGATTAACCGGGCAGCCGGCTTCAGACGCCCAGGCGATGACGGCCCTTGGCGCGACGAGCGCGAATAACTCCGCGACCACCGCGGGTCTTCATGCGAACTAGAAAGCCGTGCGTGCGCTTGCGACGCACCACCGAGGGTTGATAGGTACGTTTCATGTTGAACTCTCAAACGAAAAAGCCCTCCATTACAACCGATATGACTCCTTTCGTCAATCAGATCCCTGTGGAAAACTCTATTTAACGCGATACAATACCCGGCTCGTCTCACGCTCATCCTCGAGGGTCCATCTGGAATCCCTGTCTCGATCGGCGCGAGCTGTCGGTTTACTTTTTCCACATCAACGCTCCACATCAAACCTCGCCAAGACCGTAACAGACAATGCAGGATCAATGGCTAGCATGTGCTGAGCAACTCGAAAACGAGGTGCCCACACAGCTGTATAAAACCTGGATCAAGCCACTGGTCTACCTGGGTTACGATGAAAGTGAGCACCTGCTCCGTCTGGGCGTACCGAATCAATTCAAACTCAATTGGGTACGCACCCAGTTCGGTGCCCGCATCACACAGCTGGCAGGACAACTGCTCGGGCCGATGACGCGCGTCGAATTTGAAGTTTCAGCGACGGTGCAGACAGGAGCACCTGACAACCAGCCGGTGATCGCCACTCGCTTTCCGGCGTTGGCCGGGCGGGCTGAACAGACCTCAACCAACCATCAGTCCGGCAGCCCAGCTGATCAGATCGCCAGTGGCTCCTCGGCCGGACCGCGCAATGCGCAGCTCTCGGATCGCAGCCGCATGCGTCCTGAGTTGACCTTCGAGAACTTCGTCACCGGTAAAGCCAACCAGATGGCTCGTGCAACCGCGCTGCAAGTTGTCGAAAAACCGGGCAGTTACAACCCCTTGTTCCTGTATGGCGGGGTCGGTCTGGGCAAGACACACCTGATTCATGCCGTCGGCAATGCCTTCATCGATCGCGTTCCGTCGGCCAAGGTCCGTTACATCCATGCGCAGGAATATTTTGATGAAATGGTCCGCGCCATCCAGCGTAAGACCTCAGAAGAACTCAAGGCTTACTACCAATCGCTCGATCTGCTGCTGATCGACGACATCCAGTTCCTGTCGGGTAAACCGCGCACTCAGGAAGAGTTCTTCTATACCTTTGACGCCCTATACGCAGCCCGCAAGCAGATCATCATCACCTGTGACACCTATCCAAAAGAGATCTCTGGCATTGAAGAACGGCTGATTTCCCGCTTCGACTCCGGACTGATCGTGGCCATCGAACCGCCGGAACTCGAGATGCGTGTCGCAATCCTGCTCAAGAAGGCCGAGCAGCAATCGGCCAATCTGCCTGAAGACGTTGCCTTCTTTATTGCCAAACACCTGCGCTCGAATGTGCGTGAGCTTGAAGGCGCGCTGTTACGTGTGGTTGCCTATGCCGGGTTTCGAGAAAAATCCATTTCCCTCGAACTGGCCAAGGAATCACTGGAAGATCTGCTGGCTCTGAATCGTCGCCAGGTTTCGGTTGAGGTTATCCAGAAAACTGTCGCTGATTTTTTCAAGATCAAGACCGCAGACATGTACAGCAAGCGCCGCCATGCACACATCGTGCTGCCGCGTCAGATTGCCATGTACCTGGCCAAGGAACTTACCCAGAAAAGTCTGCCCGAAATCGGCGAAGCCTTCGGTGGCCGAGACCATACAACTGTGCTGCATGCGATGCGCAAGATCACCGAGCACCGCCAGCATGATGCCGACCTGAATCACCAGATCCATGTGCTCGAGCAGACGCTACGTGGCTGATCGCCTTGATGCCCTCGCACGCAACAACCTGTTGCGTGCCCATGCCGTCCTGCAGCTGGGCTGTGGGAAACGTGGGGATCGCAGAGGCATCAATTGTGGACAACCCGAGGGTTTGCACGAACGCTTCAAAACCCCAGGACTTGTCCACAAGGCTGGAACCAGGCTGTCCACAGGAAATCAATGCCGGCAGAGCCGCGCCAGCGCAGGGAAAACGCGAGTTATCCACGAAAATCACCGGTCCTCATGAACAACACCAAGAGGAGATAAATAAAAATGCAATTCATAAGAGCTACTCGAGACGCAATCCTCAAACCGCTCTCAACGGTCGCTGGCATCGTCGAGCGCAGACATACGCTGCCGATCCTTGCCAATGTGTTGTTGCGCAAGGAAGGTGATTCCATCTCGTTTCTGGCGACGGATGTCGAAATCCAGATCCAGACCACGGCATCCTTGGGAGCCGGTTCTGAGAATTCCGCGACCACAGTGTCAGCACGCAAGCTGATCGATATTCTGCGCGCACTGCCTGAAGGTCCGGAAGTCTCGATCTCTGTTGCGAACAAGAAGGCCACGATTCAAGCCGGCAAGAGCCGGTTCGCCCTGCAGACCCTTGGCGCTGAAGAATTTCCCACGGTTGCCATCAATCCCCAATTCGCAGCCTCGTTTTCACTGCCGCAAAAGCAACTCAAGTACCTGTTCCAGATGGTGCACTTTGCAATGGCCCAGCAGGATATTCGCTACTACTTGAACGGGCTTTTGCTGGTGACCGACGGCAATGTGATCCGCGTTGTCGCGACCGATGGTCATCGACTTGCCTACTGCCAGGCCGAGATCGAAGGTGAGGCGCTGGCCCGCCACGAGGTGATCATCCCGCGCAAGACGGTGCTCGAGTTGCAGCGTCTGCTGGCCGACAACGATGAGTCTGTCCTGATCGATGTTGCAACGAACCAGGTCCGTTTCCGCTTCGGTGAAGTCGAAATGGTCAGTAAGCTTGTTGAAGGCAAGTTTCCGGATTACCAGCGTGTCATCCCGAGCGGATACACCAAGTCCTTGGTCCTGAGCCGCGAGATGCTTGCCTCTTCGCTGTCGCGCGCGTCGATCCTGACCTCCGACAAGTTCCGCGCTGTGCGCCTTTCACTGACGCCCGGCACACTCAAGATCCAGACCAGCAATGCTGAGCAGGAAGAAGCCCTGGAGGAACTGGAAGTCGACTACTCGAATGACCCGATCGAAATCGGTTTCAACGTCAGCTATCTGCAGGACGTGCTGGGCAATCTGAAAACCGAAAGCATCCAGCTTGAACTCGGCGACGGCAACACCAGCGCATTAATCACGGTACCCGGCGACGAAAGCTTCCGTTACGTCGTGATGCCGATGCGGATCTGACGGACACCAGAGGTAACTGCATGACAGAACAGAACTACGATTCCTCCTCGATCCAGATTCTCGAAGGCCTGGAGGCCGTCCGTAAACGGCCTGGCATGTACATCGGTGATACCTCCGATGGCACAGGGCTGCATCACCTTGTTTTTGAGGTGGTCGACAATGCGATCGACGAGTCGCTGGCTGGTCATTGCGACGAAATCGTCGTCACCATCCATACCGACAACTCAATTTCTGTCACTGATAATGGACGGGGTATCCCGACCGGCATCAAATGGGATGACAAACACGAACCCAAGCGAAGCGCTGCTGAAATCGTCATGACCGAGCTGCATGCCGGTGGGAAATTTGATCAGAACAGCTACAAAGTCTCGGGTGGACTGCATGGTGTGGGGGTGTCCTGCGTCTGTGCGTTGTCAAAATGGCTGCGCCTGACGATCAAGCGCGATGGCAAGCTGCACGCAATGGAGTTCCAGCGCGGTTTTCCGCAGGACCGCGAACTGGTTGACCTTGAAGTGCCTGAAGGCGTGAAGGCCGCTGGCCTGATGCCAGGTCAGAAAGTTCAGTGTTCACCGATCCGCGTGACTGGCAGTACCGAGAAACGTGGGACAGAAGTGCACTTCCTGGCCGACGAAACCATTTTCGGCACGGTCGAGTATCACTACGAGATTCTTGCCAAGCGCCTGCGTGAGCTTTCATTCCTGAACAACGGCGTACGGATCAAGCTCGTCGATCAGCGTCAGGGCAAGGAAGATGATTTCGCCTTTGCCGGTGGCGTCAAAGGCTTCGTTGAATACATCAATCGCACCAAGTCGGCGCTGCACCCGACGGTGTTTCATGCCACGGGCAGCAAGGACACCGAGGCTGGTTTGCAGATCGGCGTTGACGTCGCGATGCAATGGAATGACGGCTACAGCGAGCAGGTGCTCTGCTTCACGAACAACATTCCGCAGCGCGATGGTGGCACACACCTGACTGCGTTGCGCAATGCGATGACCCGCGTCATCAAGAAATACATCGACGAAAACGAAATCGCCAAGAAGGCCAAGGTTGAGATCACCGGTGACGACATGCG
>JAURMJ010000419.1 GCA_030830765.1 Quisquiliibacterium sp. | reverse complement strand
TGCCGGTTCGAACACTTCGGAATCAGAGACCGTTGAGGCGGAGGCTTAAATCATGGCTGCTGCGCAGAACACTCTCCGGGTCACCCAGACAGGAAGCCCCATCGGGCGCCGGGCTGACCAGCGTGCAACGCTTATCGGTCTTGGACTGAACAAGCGCCACCGCTCGCGTGAGCTTGAGGACACACCCGCCGTGCGAGGCATGATCGCGAAGGTCAAGCATCTCGTTCAGGTCGACGAAGCTGAGTAACGGAAAACTGTTATGAATATCAACGATCTATCAGACAATCCTGGCGCCCGTCGCGCACGCAAGCGTGTTGGACGTGGGCCGGGTTCTGGCCTCGGTAAAACCGGTGGTCGCGGTGTCAAAGGACAGAAGTCACGCTCGGGTGTGGCGATCAAGGGCTTTGAAGGCGGCCAGATGCCGATTTACATGCGCTTGCCAAAGCGCGGCTTCAAGAAGCCGAACCGGGTGAAGCTTCAGGAGTTGACCCTGGGCCGTCTCCAGGAAGCGATCGACGCAGGGAAACTTGATGTCGGAGCAGCGGTGAACGAAGCGGCTCTCGTGAGTGCGGGTGTGGTTCGTCGCAAGCTGGATGGTATCCGTCTTCTGGCATCGGGGGAGATGACCTCGAAGGTTTCTCTGGAAGTCACAAGCGCGACGAGCGGTGCCATTGCCGCGGTTGAGAAAGCCGGTGGGTCTGTCACCGTCTCGGTTCCGCCGAAGGAAAAGACACCACGGAACGTGAAGACGGTTCCGGGAGAAGCTTAAGGCACCCAGGCGCAAGCCGGGTGACGAGTACGTAACCGAAAACGCATTGACCGGATTCAGGTCGGGCCCACATGGATCGTAACAGACAGTTGCGAACGGATATTTAGATGGCGAGTAGCGCTGAACAGATGGCATCGAGTTTGAACTTCGGTGCATTTGCCAAAGCGACAGAACTTAAGAAGCGCCTGTGGTTCACCCTCGGCGCTCTTATCGTCTATCGCCTTGGTACCTATATCCCGATCCCGGGCATCGATCCGATTGTGATTGATGACATCTTCAGCCAGCAGGCTGGCGGAATTCTTGGGGTTTTCGACGCATTCGCAGGCGGTGCGCTGTCGCGCATGAGTATTTTCGCGCTCAACGTCATCCCCTATATTTCGGCTGCGATTATCATGCAGCTCATGACGGCTATTTCGCCCACGATTGAGCAACTCAAGAAAGAGGGCGAGTCGGGCCGTAAGAAGATCAACCAGTACACACGTTATCTGACGGTGATTCTGGCGATCATTCAGGCTTATGGCCTCTCTGCCGGGCTGGAAGGCATTTCGACGTCCCAGGGCGCCGCGGTTGCGGATCCGGGGATGTTCTTCCGCCTCAGCACCGTGATCACGATTGTCGGCGGTACGATGTTCCTGCTGTGGCTGGGTGAGCAGATCACAGCGCGCGGCGTGGGCAATGGTATTTCCCTGATCATTTTCGCAGGGATCGTTGCAAACCTGCCGACCGCCTTTGCGTCGACGCTTGAACTGGGTCGGACAGGCGCGCTGTCGGCGTTGTTCATCATCGGGTTCCTCATCTTCGCGGTCGCCGTGATCACCTTCATCGTGTTCTTCGAGCGTGCCCAGCGTCGGATCATCGTGCAGTACCCCAAGCGTCAGGTCGGAAACCGGATGTTTGGCGGCGAATCTTCCCATATCCCGCTCAAGCTCAACACCTCGGGTGTGATTCCGATCATTTTCGCCACATCGATCCTGTTGACCCCGGTCTCGATTGCCGGGTTCTCAGGCGGTGGTGGTGAAGGCACGCTGGGTCTGATTACGGCGTGGCTTGGCCGTGGGCAGCCGTTGTTCTTCGTGCTGTTTGCACTGCTGATCGTGTTCTTCTCGTTTTTCTACACAGCGATTGTCTTCAATCCGCAGGAAACAGCCGACAATCTGAAGAAGAATGGCGGTTTCGTTCCCGGAATTCGTCCCGGCAAGAATACCGGCGAGTTCTTCGACTATGTGCTCACCCGTCTGACGGTCATCGGCACCTTGTATCTCGTACTTGTCGCTCTGCTGCCGGAAATTCTGATTACCCGCTTCTCGGTGCCGTTCTTCTTCGGGGGGACGAGTTTGCTGATTGTTGTGGTTGTCGCGCTGGATACAGTTGCACAGATTCAGAGCCATCTGCTCGCCCACCAGTATGAGGGCCTTATTCGCAAGGCCAAGCTCAAGGGTCGGCGCGGATAGCGGCGTTCGGGGACGGAGCAGGCAATGAATATAATTCTTTTGGGGCCGCCAGGTGCCGGCAAGGGTACGCAGGCGCAAGTTCTGGTGAACGGACACGGTCTCGTCCAGTTGTCGACGGGTGATATGTTGCGCGCAGCTGTTGCATCGGGCAGCGAATTGGGTCAGGAAGCAAAGGCGGTCATGGAAGCGGGCAAATTGATGCCTGACGACATCATGGTTCAGATCATCTCGGACCGGATTGCAGAGCCCGATTGTACCAAAGGGTTTATTCTGGACGGGTTCCCGCGTACCACGGCGCAGGCTGAGGCGTTGGACGATATGCTGGGCGAACAAGGATTGCCGCTCGATCATGTGATCGAGATTTCAGTCGATGATTCTGTTTTGATCGACCGAATCAACGCCCGGGTCGCACAGACGCCGGAAGCTGACCGGCGCGATGACGACAATGAAGAAACGTTGAAACACCGTCTTCAGGTGTATCACGAGCAAACCGCCCCGATTCTCCCGTATTACGAGAGCAGGGGCATGTTGAAAAAGGTCGATGGCATGCAGCCGATCGATGAAGTTTCGAAACAAATAGAGGCGATCATAACGGCTGGCTAAGCTATTGACCCCGTGGCAGGAAATTCTATAATCCCGCCGCCCGGTTAGCCTTACATTCCGTTTTGACCGCACCGTAACCACGAAGGAGTTCGGAGCGTGGCACGTATTGCAGGTATCAACATTCCAACGCAGAAGCGGCTACCGATCGCTTTGACCTATATTCATGGGATCGGACCGACAAAGGCAGAGAAAATCTGCGAACAATGCGGAATTCCGCTGGAGCGTCGTGTGCATGAGCTCACCGATGACGAGGTGATCCGCGTGCGCGAGACCATCGACCAGAATTATCAGGTCGAGGGTGATTTGCGTCGCGAAGTCGCAATGAACATCAAGCGCTATATGGACCTGGGTTCGTATCGCGGGGTGCGTCACCGTAAGGGTCTGCCTGTCAACGGACAGCGCACTCATACCAATGCACGTACGCGCAAGGGTAAAGCACGGCCGATCGCCGGTAAGAAAAAGGCCTAAGGGCGCAATAAACTAGGGTATTCAAGTTATGGCAAAAGCCGCGACAGCGCGCGTTCGTCGGCGCGAGCGTAAGAACATCACTTCGGGCGTGGCGCATGTAAGCGCGACGTTCAACAATACGCATATCACGATCTCCGATGCCCAGGGCAATGCGATTGCATGGTCCTCTGCGGGTGCTCAGGGTTTCAAGGGCTCCCGGAAGTCTACCCCCTATGCGGCGCAGATGGCTGCAGAGGATGCGGGCAAGAAGGCACAGGAGCACGGCATGAAAACGCTGTCGGTTCTGGTCAAAGGCCCGGGTTCGGGACGTGAATCCGCACTGCGTGCGCTTCAGGCTGTTGG
>JAURMJ010000049.1 GCA_030830765.1 Quisquiliibacterium sp. | reverse complement strand
TGCTGCTGACGCCAAGGAAGGCGTCAGCTCCTTCCTGGAGAAGCGTTCCCCTGAATTCCCGGACAGGGTCTCCCGAGATATGCCGGAATTCTTCGACTGGCAGGGTGAGCCGCCGTTCGAATGAGCATTGACTTGCGGCGTTCGTCGCCGCAGCTCAGTTCTTGGCCACGAACGGGGGCCTTGCCCACCAGATGATGACCAGCAGGACCAGCATCAGCAGGCCGCTGGTCCAGAGTGTCCAGTTCGTTGCATTCAGGTACGACTGCACATTGATCATCCGATCGACCTGGGCCAGTGTGGCATCCGGTGGCAGCCCAAGGGCCTGCAGCCGTTCAAGATAGTCAACGGCCGCTGGCGAATACGGGTTGATCTGCTCAGACATCAGCGCATGCTGACCGATGCCGTGCCGGTCCCAGGAGCTGACCATGACCGCGGTGCCGAACGAGGAACCCAGGATCCGCACAAAATTGTTCAGTCCTGATGCGGCGGCAAACTCGGTCGAGTGCATGCCGGACATGCTGATCGCGGTCAGTGGCAGAAAGAAGAAGCTGATCCCGATCCCGATCCACAGCCGGGTCTGTGCAACGGTCCAGAAATCGACCTCCGGAGTGAAGCGACCGCTGCCGATCGCCGCGGCGGCGAATCCGATCACCCCGACTGTCACGACGAGGCGTGCATCAAGTCGGTGCAGATTCGCCCCGACCAGTGGGCCCAGGACCACTGCGAACAGACCGCCGGTGGCGATGGCTTTGCCGGCCCAAAGGGATGTGTAGCCATAGTAAGACTGCATCCACAGGGGCAGTGTCACGAGCGTGCCGAAAAACGAAATCATGCCCAGGAAGATGCACAGCGAGCCGATCGCAAAATTGCGGCGCTTGAACAGCCGCAGATCGACGATCGGGTGCTCATCGGTCAGTTCCCAGATGACAAAGACGATCGCCGAGATGCCTGCCACGCAGGCTAAAGCGATGATCAGCGGCGAGTTGAACCAGTCAAGGTGATTGCCCTGGTCGAGCATCAGCTGCAGCGACATGACGGCCACGGTCAGCAGAATCAGGCCGGTCCAGTCGACTGGAATACGCATGGACTGCGTCTCGCGCGGGCGCATGATCGTTGCCATGACGGACACGACAATCAAGCCGAACGGCACATTGACCAGAAAGACCCAGCGCCAGGAAAGGTTCTCGGTGATCCAGCCACCGATCAGCGGCGCGACAATCGGCGCGGTGATCGCGGTGATTGTCCACATGCCAAGCGCAAAGCCGCGCTTGTGCGGCGGATAACAACTGATCAGCAGAGCCTGCGCGAGGGGGACCATCGATGCACCGGCCATTCCCTGGATTGCGCGCGATACAACCAGGAATGCAAAGGTCGGCGAGAGGCTGCACATCACCGAGGCCACCGTGAAGATGAAAGTCGAGATGCCGAAGACGCGCACCAGACCAAATCGTTTGCCCAGCCAGCCGGTCAGCGGCAATGAAATCGCCTCGGCCATTGCGTAGGTGGTGATGACCCAGGTGCCCTGGGTTGGGCTGACGGCCAGATTTCCGGCAATCTGCGGCACTGAGACGTTCGCGATCGAAAGATCCAGAAAGCTCATGAACGAACCGAGTCCGAGCGCGAACGTCGCCAGGACGAGCGCGAACCCCCGCAGCGGGGGAAGGTCGGCGGGGATTGCGCTCACGATCCGCTGGCGCCCAGATTCTCGGCGATCACGCGCGTGATCAGTTCTTCTGCCTGCTTGGCCTGGCTGTCGAAGACATCGGTGCGATAACCCTCGCGCGGACCGGTCTGCGGGGCCAGTACATCGCCGCTGCGATCGCGAATGTCGATTTCAGCCTGCATCGACAGACCGATGCGCAGGGGATGCGCAGCCAGTTGCTTGGCATCGAGTGCGACGCGGACCGGCAGGCGCTGCACGATCTTGATCCAGTTACCCGTGGCGTTTTGCGCTGGAAGCAGTGCGAAGGCAGCCCCAGTGCCCATCGCAAGGCCGATCACCTTGCCATCGAAAATCACGTTCGAGCCGTACAGATCGGAATGCAGTTTGACGCTCTGGCCGATGCGGACATCTTCAAGTTGCGATTCCTTGAAATTTGCATCAACCCAAAGCTGGTCTGCGGGCACGATTGCCATCATTGCGGCACCCGGTTGCGCGCGCTGACCGACCTGCACGTTGCGGCGGGCAACGTAGCCATTGACTGGCGCGACGATCCGGGTCCGCGCAACGGCCAGGAAGGCATCGCGGACCTGCGACGCTGCGGCTTGCACGCGCGGATGGCGCTCGATGTCGACCCGGTCGACCAGACCTTTGGCGGCCTTGGCCTGTTCGCGGGCCGCGACGATCGCGGTGCGAGCCTGCGTGACTGCCGCGCCGGCAGCATCGCGTTGCGCAACGGCAGCGTTAAGCGCCGTGCGGGCGGTCTGCACAGCCTCAGGCGAGACGAAGTTGCGTGCTGCCAGGGCATCGCGCCGGGACAGTTCCGAGCGTGCCTTCTCCACGGCCGCCTGCGCAGCGACCAGCTCGAAGTGCGCACGTCGCAAGTCGGCCTCACGCCCGGCGACGGCTGCCTTGGCCTGCTCGGCATTGGCCTGCAGAACGCGGACTCCGCGCACTGCATCGCCCAGCGCAGCCTGCGCTCTGGTCAATTGGACTCTGGCGTCTGCATCATCGAGCTGGACCAGCAGGTCACCGGTGCGAACCAGTTGCGTATCGTCTGCTGCGACACGCGTCACCGTCCCCGGCATCTGCGTCGTCACCTGGACCACATTGCCGCCGACATAGGCATTGTCGGTCGAGACCGCAAAGCGACCGATGAACCACCACCATGAGTAGACAGCAGCAGCAACCGCGAGAATGATCACGGCGAAGAAGGTCAGGGCACGTCGTCGTTTTCCGTGGCGTCTCGGCGAGACAGCTGCAGCGGGGCTGGCTGTCGCCGTGCTTGCTCCAGGCTGCCCGGAGGGCGAAGCAGTTGGCCCATGGCCGGTCGAATGGGGCGCATTGGAGGTCGGCGCTTCACTCATCAGCGCTCTCCTGGGTCGAAGCCGCCGAGCCCTGGCGGGCCGCGGCACGCGCCCGGTGCAGGCTTGCAAACAGTTTGCGCATCAGCGCTTCAAGCTGCTGAGACTCTTGATCGTTGAAATCACCGAACATGGTTTCGAAGTGTTCCCAGGAAAGTGGCATGACATGCCTGACCAGGGCAGTGCCCTCATCGGTCAGGACCAGATCGATCCGTCGTCGGTCAGTTGCATTGGGTTCGCGGCGTAAAAACTGCTTGCCGACCAGCTCGTCGGCCACGCGCGTCATATGGGTGCGTGACTGCACGAGATATTCGGACAGCAGCGATGGGTTTGCACGGCGTTCTGGCTGCGAATAGATCATCATCAGCACAGCCCAGGCCGAGGCAGAGACCCCGAACTGGGTAAAGAACTGCTCAATGTCTTCGGAGAACAGGCGCAGCACCTGATACAGCAGGCGGGTACGAACGATCGTTGTGCGCGGCATCTTCGGATGCAGGGCGCCAACGGCGTCAATGTGCTGCTCGTAAATTACGAAATTTGAACCAGGATCGTCCATGAAGTTGCCTGGGTGATTGTCACGCACGTTACTAAATAGTCGGCGATTGTACGGTCAATTTTGTTGAAGATGAAGAGGACTTCGGGTCGATCTCAGGCGTCTTTGTCCAGCCGATGGGAATCAGCAAGGGCAGGAAAGAATATCGGTGATTGGCAGCATCAGATTCTGTCGGCGTCGATCACGATGCGTCCGTGCGCGATCCAGCGCGGGACAAACAAGACGCCGAGCCCGATCGCCAGACTCCCGGCCATCAGCAGGAACGTGGTCTGCACCGAGAACCACTGCGCAATGAAGCCGCTCAGCAGATTGCCGACCGGAATGGCACCGGTAAAGCTCAGCGCATACAGGCCGACGAGTGCCCCACGCAGTGCCTGCGGTGCATTCTGATGAAGCTTTGCGTTCGTACCGGGTCCGGTGAAGGTCATCGAAAAACCGAGTACAGCGAAGGCGCCTAGCGCAAACGTTGGTGAATTCGACAGTCCGAGCACAAGCAGCGCGAGGACAACTGTCCAGGGCGTCACAACCTGGAGCCGGCGCGAAGCGGCATAAAGAAAGCGCGACGACAGCAGCAGCGCCGCACAGGTCGAGCCCAGACCCGCCGCCGAAAAGAACAGGCCGGTGTAGGTATGGGCACTGCCAAAGACCCGATCGGCCAGCACCGGGACCAGCGTCGAGTAGGAGCCGCCCAGAATGGCAAGGCAGAAGGCGACCGGAAGAAAAAGACTGCTGAACCGGTCGCTGCGCACATGGGCAATGGCTGCCTTCAAGCCTGGACGTTCGCTGCCGGGTTCGCGGACTGGCTCCTGCGACACGGGCGTTGGCATCGACAGGACGGCCCACAGCATCAACGCCATCGCCAGCGCGCTGATCGCAAACCCCCAGCCAGCGCCGACCAGCCCGAAGATCACGGCTGCGATGGCCGGGCCGACCATCCGGGCCATGTTGTAGACCATGGCATTCATCGCCACGGCATTGCCGATCTTTGTCCGGTCCACGACTGACGAGGTGAGCAGTACCTGTCGGCCCGGCACCTCGATGCCACTGAGGATGCCGCGCAGCAGAGCCAGCCCGAGAGCCAACGTCACGGTCAGCAGACCAGCCAGGCTGAGTCCAAGGAACAATAGTGAAACCAACAAAGCGCCACCGACTGTCAGCGCAACCTGTTTCCGGGAACTGGCCGTGGTTGCGTAGGGTCCGACCACGGGCGTGATCAGGACCCCTGGACCCCAAAGCAGAAAGTTCAGTACTCCGAGCGTGGCAGGGGATTCAGACAGTTCCCAGACCAGCAGATTCAGCGTGATGTTCTGAACCCAGATGCCGAGCACCGAGGAGGCCTGGCCCAGGAAGTAACGACGCACCCAGCGCTCAGACAGCGCAGGAAACATTGCCAGCAGGGAATTGGTACCGGGAAGACCGGGCATGGGGACTGGCTTGCGAAAGCGGCGAGGTTTTTCGGACTTTGGACCCTATCTTGCCTGATCTGTCAGGTTCGAACCGGCTCCCGGGTTACAGTGCACAGGATGCCGATCCGGCAGGCAGAAAAGGGCTGCTGATGAAAAACTTTCCGCTGAAAATTTCCGGTCTGCGCGTGCGCCCGGTGCTTGCGCCAATGAGCCTGCCCCTGCAGACCGCGACCGGAGCGATCGAGACGGCGCCGCTGGTCTTGATCGATCTGCAGACAGATCACGGCATCGTCGGGCGCAGTTATCTGTTTGCCATTGGGCAACATAATTTCGCGCCGATCGTGGCCTTGGTCGAGGCCATGGGGGAGATGTTGCGTGGCGATCCGCTCTCGCCCTTTGAAATCGAAAAGAAGTTGCGGGCAAAGTACACGCTGCTAGGGGTACACAACATTGTGCTGTTTGCCATGTCAGGGATCGATATGGCCGCCTGGGATGCCTGTGCGCAGGCCCTGGGGCAGCCTCTGGTCAGCGTGCTTGGCGGGGCACCGAAAGCCGTACGTGCCTATAACTCGAAGGGGCTGGGCATCATGCCGCCAGGACCGCTGGCTGCACAGGCCGAGCAACTGGTCGCCGAGGGGTTCACTGCCGTCAAACTGCGATTGGGGCGTCCAAACGCTCGCGATGATCTCGAGGCCTTGCGGGCTGTCAAGAAGGCGATCGGGCCGGACATTACATTGATGTGCGACTTCAATCAGGCGCTGACGGTCAACGAGGCCATCCTGCGGGGTCGAATGCTCGATGAGGAGGGCGGTCTGCACTGGATTGAGGAGCCGATCCGCGCCGACGACTTTGCGGGCAATCGTCGGATTGCCGATGCGCTCGACACGCCGGTTCAGATCGGTGAAAACTTCATGGGACCAGAGCAGATGGTGCAGGCACTGGCGGCCGGTGCCTCCGATTACGTGATGCCCGATGTTCAGCGCATCGGTGGCGTGACCGGATGGATGCGCGCTGCGGCGCTCGCGCAGGGGGCAGGGCTTGAGATGTCCTCGCATCTGTTCCCGGAGATCAGTAGCCATCTGCTGGCCGTCACTCCGACTTACCACTGGCTTGAGTACGTTGACTGGGTCGAGCCGGTGCTGCAGCAACCGTTACAAGTGCGTGACGGATACGTCACGATCGGCGATGCACCGGGTACAGGCGTGGTCTGGGATGAAGATGCCGTCAGGCGCTATGCGGCCTGAGTGCAAGGGGGCGATGCAATCAGTCCGTCGGCATGAGCCGCGGCAAGCAGAGCAAAACGTCCGGATCATTCTTTTCGGGCAAGGCGCCTGATGACGGTGCGCAATGAGGGCGATCTGGCAGGCAAATTGCCATTGAGTCTGAATAGACAACAGGCAGCGATCAGGGTGTGAGAGGAGCAGGCAATGGCAGAGCAGCAGGATGTTGATGTCGTGATTGTCGGTGCCGGGTTTGCCGGCATGTACATGCTGCACAAGGTGCGCAGCATGGGCCTGAGTGCCCAGGTCTTCGAGGCAGGTGACGGGGTCGGCGGCACCTGGTACTGGAATCGATATCCCGGCGCACGCTGCGACGTCGAGTCAATGGAGTACTCGTATCAGTTCTCGGAAGATCTGCAGCAGCAATGGCACTGGACCGAACGTTTCGCAGCTCAGCCCGAGATCCTGAAGTACGCCAATCATGTGGCCGATCGTTTCGATTTGCGACGCGATATCCGCTTCAACACCCGGGTCGATGCCGCACACTTTGATGAGCAGGCAGGCTGCTGGCGGGTTCGCGTCAAACCGGTCTTCAACCCGGCTGGCGATGCGAATGTTCAACAACCCCAGACAGAGGTCATGCGCAATGTTGTCCTCGAGGTCAATGGCCGCTATCTGGTCATGGCCACCGGTTGTCTGTCCTCGGCCAACCTGCCGCATTTCGAGGGGCTGGAGCAGTTCGAGGGCGAGTGTTATCACACCGGCCAATGGCCGCACGAGCCGGTGGACTTCACCGGCAAGCGGGTTGGCGTGATCGGAACCGGCTCGTCGGCGATTCAGTCGATTCCTGTCATCGCACGTCAGGCTCAGCATCTGACCGTTTTTCAGCGCACTGCAACCTACTCGGTCCCCGCGCATAACGGGCCGCTCGACCCCGCGGTGGAGGCCAGCATCAAGGCCGAATATCCGGATTTCCGCGCGCGCAACAGCCAGATGGCCAAGGCCTTTGGCTCGGTACTCCCCCCGAATACGGCGTCAATCTTCTCGGTTGATCCGGCACAGCAGCGCGCAGCGCTTGAGGAGCGCTGGGCCTATGGCGGCATCACGCTGATGGGCGCATTCGCGGATCTGTACACCGATGATGCGGCCAACAAGGTGGCGGCCGATTTCGTGCGCGAAAAGATCCGGGCCGTCGTCAAGGATCCGCAGATCGCCGAGAAACTCTGCCCGAAGCATCAGATCGGTGGCAAGCGTCTGTGTGTGGATATCGGCTACTTTGAAACCTATAACCGATCGAACGTGGAACTCGTCGATGTGCGCGAGAACCCGATCGAGCGTTTCACGACCACCGGTCTGATCTGCGGCGGAGTCGAGCATCAACTCGACGCTGTGGTCTGTGCGACCGGCTTCGATGCGATGACCGGGACGCTTGAGAAGATCGATATCGTCGGTCGCGATGGGCTGAGCCTGCGTGACGCCTGGTATGCGGGGCCACGCACTTATCTCGGACTGGGGATCGTTGGTTTTCCGAATCTGTTCACCGTCTCCGGTCCAGGCAGCCCGTCGGTGCTGACCAATATGCTTGTCTCGATCGAGCAGCATGTGAACTGGATCGCCCAGTGCATCGACTACATGCGTCAGCATGGTCACCGGCAGATCGAGGCGACGCAGGCCGCGCAGGACGCCTGGGTCGATCACGTCAACGCGGTCGCCGCGCCGACGATCTATATGCGCACGAATTCCTGGTACCTGGGCGCAAACATCCCCGGCAAGACCCGGGTGTTCATGCCGCTGATCGGGTTTCCCGATTACGTGCGTAAATGCGAGCAAGTTCGGGCGGCAGGTTACGAAGGTTTTGTCTTCGATCAAGCATCGCAAAGCCTGCCGGCCCGAGTTGTGAACGGCTGAGCGACTCCGGTGCTTGGCACAATAAAGGCTTGACCGACAAGAACTTCACTCAAAGCAAGGAAGCTCGGCAGTGGAAACGCATCATCAAAGGGAGGCAGCCAGCAGGCAAGCTCCGGAGCAGGATCACGCCAGCAAGGCGTCAAAGGCCGCGACTGAAACCGCCGCGGCGGCCAGTGCTGCGGATGCCGCCAAGCCTGTCCTTGAGTACCCGTTCGAGTCTGCGCCTGAACCCGGCAAGACCCTGGAGGTTGCCGACGGGGTCCTGTGGATCCGGATGCCGATGCCCGGATCGCTGAATCACATCAATCTGTGGGCGCTGCGCGATGGGGATGGCTGGACGATTGTCGATACTGGGCTGCGCACCCCGGAGACCACATCAGCCTGGCAGGAGCTTCTCTCCGGATCCCTCGGAGGGCGCCCGATCACGCGCATCATCGTGACGCACATGCATCCGGACCATGTCGGCATGGCCGGGTGGCTGACTCGGCGGTTTGACTGTCGCCTCTGGATGACGCGGCTTGAATATCTGACCTGCCGCGTCCTGGTGGCTGACACCGGCCGTGAGGCGCCCGACGATGGTGTGGCCTTTTATCGACGTTCCGGTTGGGACGACGAGGGTATCGAGAACTATCGCACCCGTTTCGGTGGCTTCGGCAAGGCGGTCTATACGCTGCCGGACAGCTATCGGCGCATCGTCGATGGGGAAACCATCCGAATCGGCGAATACGACTGGCGGGTCGTTGTCGGCAAAGGGCATTCGCCAGAGCATGCCTGCCTGTACTGCGAGGGCCTGGGACTGCTGATCTCCGGCGATCAGGTCCTGCCCCGGATTTCGTCGAATGTCTCGGTGTTCCCAACGGAACCCGACGCTGATCCGCTGGGCGACTGGCTCGACTCACTCGAGAAAATCGCGCGAGAAGTCCCGGATGACGTGTTGGTGCTGCCAGCCCACAATGATCCGTTCAGGCGTCTGCATGCCCGTCTTGGCGGGCTGGCCCGCGGTCATCATCGTGGTCT
>JAURMJ010000048.1 GCA_030830765.1 Quisquiliibacterium sp. | reverse complement strand
TGCCCGGAACAGGTACTGACCGATTACATCGCCAAGCTGATCGAATTTCCGGAATCGCTGCAGGTACTGGAGTTCGCCGAGGGCCGCGTCAGCCTGGTTGCGGTGCGCGCTTTTCACGGCGGACCGCTGGTTGGCAAGGAATTGCAGACCATCCGCAAGCACCTGCCAAACCTCGACACTCGGGTGGCGGCGATTTTCCGCCAGGACAGCCCGATCATTCCCGATGCAACAACCGTGATCGAGGTCGGCGATGAAGTGTTCTTCATTGCCGCCACCGAAGACATCCGCGGCGTCATGCGCGAACTGCGGCGTATGGACAAACCGGTGAAGCGCGTGATGATCGGCGGCGGCGGCAACATCGGCCGGCGCCTGGCCAGCGCCATCGAAAGCCGTTCCGACGTCAAAATCATCGAATACAGCAAACCCGCAGCGGAACGCCTTGCCGCCGACCTGGGCAAGTCGCTGGTGCTGGTGGGCGACGTCACCGACGAGGAACTGCTGCAGACCGAAAACATCGGTGACATGGACATTTACTGCGCGCTGACCAATGACGACGAGAACAACATCATGTCGTCGCTGCTCGCCAAACGCATGGGCGCACGCCGCGTCGTCGCGCTGATCAACCGCGGCTCCTACGTCAATCTGGTGCAGGCCGGACAAATCGACATCGCGATCTCCCCGGCTCAGGCCACCATCGGCACCCTGCTCGCCCATGTGCGTCAGGGTGATTGCGTCGCGGTGCACAGTCTGCGCCGCGGCGCCGCTGAAGCACTCGAGCTAGTTGCGCACGGCGATGCCCGGTCTTCCAAGGTCGTCGGACGGCGCATCGAAGAAATCGACCTGCCCAAGGGCGCGACCATCGGTGCCATCGTGCGCACCCATGAACGCGAAGTCAGTGACGGCAAGGTCACCCGCGAAAACCAGGTATTGATCGCCCATCACGACACGGTAATCGAGCCTGACGACCATGTGATCGTCTTTGTGGTGAACAAACGTACGGTGCCCCAGGTCGAACGGTTGTTCCAGGTCAGCGTGGGCTTTCTGTGACCGCACTGCTGACGGTTTTCCCGCACCTCGGGCTGATTGCGATGGTGATGAGCCTGTCGCATCTGCTGCCGCTGGGGGTATCGATCGGCCATGACGACGGCGCCACCCAGGCTTTTGTCGTTTCGATGCTCGTCAACTTTTCCGTCGGCTGCGCAATGTGGCTGGGCACGCGGCATTACAAGCGCGATCTGACACCCCGCGACGGCATCCTGCTGGTGGTGCTGGCCTGGTGTGGTGGCGCCGCCTTTGCAACGCTGCCACTGCTGCTGGCAATCCCCGGGCTGACTTTCACCGATGCCTACTTCGAAACCATGTCGGGACTGACCACCACTGGTTCGACAGTACTTTCCGATCTGGATCTGCTCGCACCGTCGCTCAATTTCTGGCGCTGCCTGCTGGTATGGATCGGCGGCATGGGATTGATCGTTTTGGCAGTGGCCATTCTGCCGCTGCTGGGTGTCGGCGGTCGGCAGATTTTCAAGGCGGAAACACCGGGTCCGATGAAGGACGCCAAGATGACGCCGCGGATTACCGAAACGGCGAAAGGCCTCTGGGTGGTCTACGCCATCATTTCAGCAGCCTGCGCGATTGCCTATTACCTGGCCGGAATGACCTGGTTTGATGCCGTAATACATATGTTTTCGACCATGGGGCTGGGTGGATTTTCCAGCCATGACGCCAGTTTCGCTTTCTGGGATTCGCCTGTCATTGAAACGGTCGCCATTGTTTTTATGTTGATTGCCAGCATTAACTTCGGCTCGCACTTCCTGGCCTTGCGTTCGAAAAGTATCGCCCCTTACCGCGCCGATCCGGAACTAGCCTGGTGCCTCGGAATCATGCTGGGCAGTTGCGCGGGCATCGCACTCTACCTCGACTGGATGGGCATCTATCCCGACCTTCTGACGTCCTTGCGTTATGCGAGTTTCAATGTGGTTTCGATCGCATCCACCACGGGCTACTCCAGCGCCGATTACAACCTGTGGCCGATATTCGCACCGATGTGGATGCTGTTCCTGTGCAGCTTCGCGTCCTGCTCAGGCTCCACCGGGGGCGGCATCAAGATGATCCGCGCGCAGTTGCTGTACATCCAGGTCTATCGCGAATTCGTAAAACTGCTGCACCCCACCGCTGCCGTTCCCGCCAAACTGGGCGGGCAGGTCATGGAAAACAAGATCATTTTTTCGGTGCTCGCCTTCCTGTTCATCTATATCGCCAGCATTGTCGCAATGACGCTGGTGATGATGGCCAGCGGACTGGATGATCTGACCTCGTTCAGCGCGATTGTCGCCAGCATCAACAATACCGGCCCGGGGCTGCACAAGGTCGGCCCGGCGACCACCTATGCCGTGCTGTCGGATTTCCAGACCTGGGTATGCACTTTTGCGATGCTGCTCGGCCGTCTGGAACTGTTCACGGTGCTGATCGTGTTTACGCCGGTGTTCTGGCGCAAATAAGCGCCTTTAACTCCTCACGGCCTTGAACATTTCGAGCGTCTGCAGCCGGGCTGCGGCATGGTCAACCACCGGCGCCGGGTAGTCCTTGCCGATGATCACGCCGGCGCCCTGCTGTTGCAGCAGCGTCATGTTCCAGGGCGCATGGATTGCGCGTTTGTCGCAG
>JAURMJ010000418.1 GCA_030830765.1 Quisquiliibacterium sp. | reverse complement strand
GAGTACGGGATGATGCAGGCAATTGCCGAAGGCTTCGCGCTGCTCGAAGGTCAGGGGCAGATGAATATCGATCTGGGCGGTGTTGCAAAGCTGTGGCAGCAAGGCAGTGTGATCCGCTCATGGCTGCTTGATCTGACCGCCGACGCGCTGGCCGAACCGGGTGCGCTTGGAGCCGTCGCCCCCTTCGTATCCGATTCCGGCGAAGGCCGCTGGACAATCGATGAAGCGATCAGGCAGGGCACGCCCGCACCTGTGATTGCGCTGGCGCTGATGAGCCGCTTTGATTCACAGGGACGCGCAGACACTGCGAACCGTCTGCTGGCGCTGATGCGTCAAGGCTTTGGTGGCCATGCGATCAAAAAGGAACAGCTTTGAGCAATCCGCAGCAAGCTGAGAGTTCGGCAAAGCCTCCCGGACAACGCCCGGACGTCATTATCGTGATGGGCGTCTCCGGGTGCGGAAAGAGCACAGTCGGCGAAGCCCTTGCCGCGCGGATGGGTTGGGCATTCCACGATGCCGACAGTTTTCATCCACCAGCAAACGTTGAAAAGATGCGGGCGGGCAACGCGCTGAATGACGACGATCGATGGCCCTGGCTGGACCGCCTCAACGCCGTGCTTCGCCATCATGTTGCACGACGCCAGCCGGTTGTTCTGGCCTGCTCTGCACTGCGTCAGCGCTACCGCGACCGGCTGGCTGCCCGCCTGTCTTCGGCGCTGTTCGTGCATTTGGAAGGAAGCTTCGAACTGATCGAGAACCGCCTTCGCCAGCGTAATCATGCGTACATGCCCAGCAGCCTGCTGCGCAGCCAGTTCGAGACCCTGGAAGCGCCGCGAAATGCGCATACCGTCGACATCGCCAAATCAGTCGATGAGATCGTCGAGGAGCTGGAGCGCGAGCTGATCGCCGCACAACCGCCGGCGCGGGACTGAGCCCCCCAGTGCGGGCTGAAAGCCGGCCCGGGCGGTCAGTCGAATGGATAACGCAGCAACAGATCCAGCGCGGTCTGGGTACCGGTCTGCGCACGCAGCGAAAGCCGGCGCGTCAGATCGTACTGCAGACGCAGCAGCGACCGGGTTCCTTGCAGGCTTTGCTCGTAGCTGAGCAGCAGTTTTGAACTGAGCTTCTTGCCGACCGCGATCACGTTATCAGCAGCCGCGCTGCTGGCCGGCGTATTCGGCGCCCGCCCCATTTGCCCGTGGAAACCGACTGGATCACCGAAGCCCTGCGGGGTGAGTCCACCCGCAGAGCCTGCGCTGCGCACAGTCAAGACATCAAGTCCCAGCGAATGGCGCAGCGATCCACCAAGACTTCCATCGTTCGACGCGAACAGCGTTGCAGCGGCAGCCTGTAAGGCAGCGATTTGAGCAGCACCACCGGCATATTCAAGCCCCTGTCCAAGGACAAGCCATGAGAGTTTCTCTGCGTCAGGCACATCGGGGATCGACGTGAGCCGGATTTTCGGCGCCAGTACCGTACCGTTGACTGACACCCCGGCTTCCACGGCCTGATCCCGACGTAAGGCGACGATATCAAGCACCGGATTGTCGAGCGGACCATTGAAGATGATCCGCCCCCGGGTGATCTCCAGCTCGTTGCCATAGGCAGCGAAAGTGCCGTCACGCACCCGGACCGTGCCAAATCCGCGCGGAGCATCAGGTAACGTGCCCTTCAGTTGCAGTTCGCCCGAAAGGCGTGCGTCCAGCCCACTCCCGTGCACATAAAGCTGATCGCCAAGGTTCAGTCTCAGATCGGCATCAATCGCCATCGGCGCATCCGCCCCCTGGCTGCCCGAACCCTTTGTCTCCGCGATCGCAGCAACCTGTGCATCCTTGCCGCCGATCACGACATCCGCCGGCAGTTTCGGGGCATCACCGCCGGCCAACTCGATCCGCCCTTCATCGGCCCGCAATTTGCCGACAATCTCGAAACGCCCGAGTTGGCTTATCGCCGACGCCTGTCCGGACAGCACGACACGCTGCCCAGGTCCAATCGGCACGACCAGCCGGTTCGCATTGAAGTCGAAGCGTCCCTGCATCGACTCGACCTGCACCGTTCCTTTCATCCGAAGATCTCCCCCGCCCTTGGCCAGCGAGAGCATGTGCAATGATTCAAGCTCAAAACGTTCGCCATCGAAACGACCGGCGAGCGTGCCCTCGCCCAGCCGCCAGCCCATCGCCCGCTGCTCGAGTCGCAGCCGCTCGCCGCGGACCTCGCCGACCACCTGGGGTCGGCCCACCGTCCCCGTCAGCTTCCCCGCGAACCGTAAACTGCCATCGAATAACCACTCGGGTCCGATCAGGCGATCGGTGAAGGCGAGTGACGGCAGTTCGACATCGAGCTGTCCATCCATCTGCCCGGCCACAAAATTCACGCTTGCATTACCGCCTGCACTCAACCCAGCCGGCGCGATCAGCTGTGCAAGCGCACGACCATTCAGGTCCCTCGTCGAGCTGCCCTCAAGTTGCAGTTCAAGCCCAAGCCCGAATTTTCCGAATTCGGCCAGCGACACCGCAGCTGCGTCTTTTGCAGGTACCTGGTCGTCACGCGCCTTCACCGGGGCAGAGGTCTGGGGCGCACCGATCTGCAACAAGGGACCAAGGCGATCCATGCGCAGCTGCGTATCCAGCACGAATCGTCCTTGACGCCAGGCAGCCCGGGCAAGCTGCAGACGCGCAAAATCGGTCGCGACGACTGCACCGCTCTGTATCGAAGCGAACCACTGTGCGTGCGCGATTGCACAGGAATCACGCACGAGAACGACTGACCGCTCGCGTC